>JAPUFN010000430.1 GCA_027293665.1 Gammaproteobacteria bacterium
TGATTACCGGAGGCGCGTTATTGACGCTGCCACCCAGAGTGACCCCGGCGTTGTGCAGGCCGAGGAATGAAATCATGTCATCCTGATCGATGCCGTCACCGGACACGCCAATACCGCCGATGAGTTGACTGCCGCGATAGATCGGAACGCTTCCCGGGAAGATCTGGAGACCGTTGCCCAACCTTCTACTGAACGGGTTGGGGCCGAACGTCGCGGCATCTACCCCAATGCAGTTTGTGCCCACGTCGGCAAGCCCCAAGCCAGCGTCAGAAGCCACCAGAACGTGTTGCAGGATGGCGTTGTTGGCGAGATCGAGTTGCAGACCCGTGGAGAATGGGCTCCATTCGCCCGGTGGTTTTGAAAACGGCCCCGGTGGCTCAGCGGCCCGGCCGTCGGGGTAGTTCGGCCGTGAAATATTACCGCCCGAGCGATCTGCAAAGGCAATCAAGCCGGTCAACGCGAGCGGGTCATTGAAGAAGGTTCTGGCCTGGACGACATAACTGCCGAGATCGACGACGTTACCGGAGGTTGCTGCATAAATGGCTGGTGGCAGGCTTTGCAGAAAGGTAGCCGCGTCGCTCGAAGAGATGAACGCCGCGGTGCGTGCTTTTTGTAGTGAGACGTCGGCACCGAAGACCGGTGCGTCTCTGGTTCGGACCATGCCCAGTATCACGCCGTTGGTATCTACGACAGATATGGTGACGCGTGCGGTATCGCCAAGCGGGCGACGGATCTGTGCACGGGCGCGGTTGGCAATGGCCAGCGCCTCGGACAGAATGGTCTGCACTTCAGCGGCCGTCATGCCCGCATCGGTCGAGTCGATGGGAGGGAATCTGGGTATGTCGGCGCTATCGACGAATATGAAGGCATCCTGCCCTGGAAAGTTCACGCTGGCATCTGCGCGGATGCCGGAAGGGGCGGCGCCGAAGACGGTGCCGTCGATTATTGTGCCGTTGGAATAGCCTGTTACGGCGATCACAGCGCCATCGGCCGGGGTCAGCGAGGCAAAACCTGGTGCGGTGGCCGGATCGCTGACCAGATCGGAGAAATCGACATCTGAGTAGCGGAACGTCTTACCATCGACCGTGATCTGATCCGCGCGACGGGCTACGGGTGCAGCGAAACTGAAAGTCGCCGCTGTGGCAATGAGTTCATCGTTGCTGCGGTCGGAATCGCTGATGACGAGATCCAGGCTGTACAAGCCGTCGCTGATTACGCCCACCGCGCCTACCGGTGTCCCACCTTTATACAGTGGGAAGCCACCCGGATCAGCAGAGAGTCCCAACGGCGAGCGCTTTGGACCCGCGTCTGCCCCCGCGGTAAAGCGCAGGTTGAAATCAGAGCATGCCAGCTGGCTGAACTGAACTCCGAAGAGTGGCCCACCTGGCTGGTTGGTTTCCCCCGGGTTGAAGTTGCGCTGCACGATCTGGCTGGCAGTGCGTGTCGAAAATGCGTTGCCTTCCGTGGACAGATAAGCGCCGGTGACCGCCTTGGAAATCGCGGCGATGTGATCGATCTCCGCCACAGTGAAGGTGGCGTTGGGCAGTTGGATGCCTTCCAGTCCGGCTGTTACCGTGGCGGCACCATTTGCATCCAGCTCCGTTGCGATGAGCACTTGTTGCGGCGCCATGCGAAAAACAGCGAGCACATTACCGACGCGGTCGACAACTGCGATCGTCGCCGACACTCCCAGCGCATTGGCTTCCGCAACACCCTGTGCGATGACTTGTTGCACTTCGGCAACGCTAAGATTACTCGTGGCTGTGGCGCAATTGCCACCACAGTCGCCGGGTGTGGTATCGGTGCCGACTGTGCTGCGACCGGAACCACCACCGCCGCCACAGGCAGACAGAACGACCAGTAAACCTACTAACGAGCCTGCTAGCGAAAGCGTTCGTGTCACCTGGTTTCCCCCCAAACACTCGACAGATCGAGCGGTGTCTCCAGTCCAGCCGCCTCCCAATGCTCACGCGGATGAAAAGAATGACAGTCCGCGCAGTGTAATGGAATGAGATTGGCTGTGCGATGATCGTCATGACACGCCGTACAGTTCTCGAGACCGGGTATTAAAAGATCCGAACTTGCACTTGATGCGGTCGCATCATGACAAGTCAGACAGGCCTCGTCGCCCAACGCACCTTCCTGAGTCAGATGGGCGCGGTGATCGAACAACGCCGCGTTGTAAAAATCCTGCGTCAGGCGAACCGGCAGGACCTGATAGCGGGCAAGGAGGTCGGTCGTGTCGTTTTCGTAAACGTCATGACAGGTTACGCAACCGCGTCTTGTGAACTGGTTGGCTGCTTCGTCCGCCGTGCGACGTTTTGCACACACGTAGGGATCATCGGTGCAGGCTTCGCTCGCCCGATCGCGACCGGGTACGCGACGCCGGGTACGGGTCGTAGACTGCTGGTCCGGGTCTGTGAAAGTGCGCAGAAAATGCCCTTCCATCATCAATACCACTTCCGCCGGATTGCCGTGGGGCAGTTCCCGATCCGGCGCCTGGCGATCGAACTTCAGATCGTGGCAGCTGCGGCAATGATCCTCCATGTTGACCATTTCGAAGTGCTCATCATCTGCCCTGAGTGTGTGACAGTAAGCGCAGGTGAGTGGCTCACCCGTAGACAGGTCCCGGACCTGTTCTGGATCGAGATGAATGTCGTGCGGATATTTCAGATTGGACCTATCGACGGCGTCGGCAAGCAGAGCAGACTCGATACTCCAGTCGAAAACGAGCCCCGTGCCACGCTCCGTGCTGGTCGACACGAGGAGGTCTGCTCTGAATTTTGAATGTTGGTCGTTGTGAAATCCGGTGACGGAGGCGAGTTTCGCAGCTGGCCAATCGGGCTGCGCATGACAATCCGTGCAGAGAGCGTCAGCCGTTACCGTCAAGTGAATGGGTTCGTTGTGTTCTTTGTGACAACTTGCGCAACGGATAGCTGCCAGACCGACGTCGGCATGCAAAGGCATCGGTGCGTGGTCGGTCATCACGACATGGCAGGTGGTGCAGGCGCCATCCTGCACCTGCTCGAAAGCATTGACATGGCAGGCGCTGCAGTTGTCGCCGATGGCAACTTCGTGTACCGGATGCAGCGGGCCTGAAGACCAGGATTGATCGCTCGCCCACCACGGCAGTTCATCCCAATCCAGGTAGAAGGGCATGGCGAGGCCGACCACGAGCACGGCGATCGTCCAGAACCAAGCCGGGCCGCGTTTAGCGAGCCATGTTTGTTCGAGCGACGTCATAAATGCGGCTTCGAAAAGAGCCGGATCGATGTCGGGGTTGTGTTCGACCTCGAACGCAGCTTCGAAGCCGGAAGGCGGTTCTATTGCTCGCAGCTGGTGGCCGGCGAGTTCCAGCAGATCGCCAGGGTTCAGCGTAACGCGTTTGACGTTTTCGCCGTTTACCTCGACCGTGGCGCCTGAGTTGCACTTGACCTCGATCGAGCCGGCTTTTGCCTGCAGCGTTGCGTGTTTAGCAAGAATGCCGCGACCGATGAGTTGTACGTCCCGGTCGGAGGCGCTGCCGAGTTTCAGCTGATCGCTGTCGAAGACCTGATCCAGCGCGCCGGTGTCCGATGTGGTATCGATTTCTCTGACGAGGATTGCCATCAGCCGTTACCAGTACACGAACGTGCTGAAAACGTGGGCGATGAGTGCTGCGATCGTCGCAAACGTCATCGGCACGTGAACATACAGCCAGATTTTCAACCAGCTTTTGAGTCGTATCTCTTCGCGCAGTTGCCGCAGTACAGTCTGCCTGCGACAGAGAACCGCGAGCAGTTCCCGCAGGAAAGTGACCTCCGAGCGTTTGCCGGCCTTGGGGATGCGCGAAGCGACATAGTCGATGACCGGTGTCTGGTCCGGATTCGCCACGCCGCCGTCTTCCAGTGTTTCAAAGTTGGATGCATCGCGGCCGACGAGTTGCGACCAGACTCCGCCTCCCACCTTCGAGCGCTGGATGCTGCTGAGCGCCGCCGTCTGGACATCGCCTGCACATTTATGAGCGATATCAGCACCTTCTCTGTTGAGCTGATAGAGTTCGGCAAAGAGTTCCGAGCGGCCGACACCAGCACTGTTGTCCGACGTCTGCCGCGGTAATGAGAGATAGGCGTATACGCCGAACATGCCACTGACGATGACGAAGGTCATCAGCGCATAAGCGAACGTGTGAATGTTCCAGCCGAATTCGGCCGCACAGTGCAGAGTTGCGAGCAGCCACACGGCCACTCCCAGGTAGACGTGAGCGGAAGTCCAACCCTGCATACTCCCCATGCCGCTGCTGTAGCGGCGCTTGCGATAGCCAAGCAGAGCGAGCCACACGATT
>JAPUFN010000431.1 GCA_027293665.1 Gammaproteobacteria bacterium
TGGTCATAGCACTGCCAACAATCGGCAGCACAACCCAACGCCAGTTACGGAAGAAGCCGTACAGGGCGACCATGAGAAGGGCCAGCACCGAAATGCCAAAATAGATCAGATCGTTCTTGACGAACGCAATCATGTCAGCGGCGATCATCGGCACGCCGCCAAGATGCAGTACACCAAAGTCGGAAAACGCCGCCCGCGTTGTCCGTATTTCCGCGATCAGGCGGTCCCGGTCAGCGAGATATTGCTCTCTGGCTTGCCGGTAATCCTCCTGGATTGTTGCCAGTGCGACCTGATCCTCGGCCGACGGATTGGCCAGCTCCCGCAACCGGGTGCGCTCGCGTTCGATCTCGAGCAAATCGAGATCGGCAGCGAGATCCACGCGCATCGCGGTCGTGCGCCCATCGGTGGTGATCAATAGCTCTTTAAAAAGCGGGCTGGTGCTGAGCTCTTCGCGCGCAAGGTCTCTATCCACTTCCGGCGAACGTAGGGTCAGGAAGCCGTTTGCGATTTCGGTCAACGGGATCGGTGGGCTTTTCAAGAGGGGAATATCAAGCACGGAAAAAACACCCGTCACGCCAGGCACCTCCGCCATCGCCTCCGCCAGGCTCGCAAGAGTTGCGAGATTTTCCTCGTTGAGTGCGTCTCCCTCAAGCGGTGTGAATGTCAGCAACAGGAAGTCGTTGCCGCGAAACGACTCAGCAACATCCAGATAAGCGGCAAGATCGGGATCACCTTCCACGACCAGTGTGTCGGAGGACGCATCGAAACTGAATCGAGTGGTCATGAAGGCAGCGCCCACAAGCAGTGCCACCAGAGAGGCGATCACCACCCAGGGGTAGTCGAGAATACGCAGGTAGGCCGAAGCAAAAGAACGGCTGATATTGGACACAATAGTTACCGGGCGTTTTTTTGGGCTATTGTTCGACGTTGCTGACGATTAATCAATTCAATAATGCAACGGGAGCATCCAGCAAAATAGCGTGTGATCGAATTTTAATGGCACAGCGGCCTGGTCGAAATTCGCAGTTAGATCACGTATGTTCGCTGCACGACGTGCCTGGCGGGGGAATCAATGCCGTTTGTTTTTCTTTTAATGTTACTGATCTGGTTTGTGTCGCCTGCTGCTGCCGGTGCAGAGTTGGAGATACCGGCTAAACCAGACGACTTCATGACGTCCGCCGCTCTGGTGGACGGCGAGCGATTATTCCGCATTCACTGCGCACGCTGCCACGGTATGCTCGGCGAGGGCGGTGAAGGACCTAATCTCAAACGAGCGCGGCTGAAGCACGCGCCAGACGACGACTCGCTCTACGATGTGATCGACTCTGGCATCCGCGGCACGGGCATGCCTGGCACGTTCGGTCCCACTGAGGATGAACTGTGGCACGTCGCCCGCTACGTCCGATCGCTCGGCGCTCTGCCGGCGCAAACCATGCCGGGCGATCCGGTGCGCGGCAAAATGCTTTACGAATCCAAGGGTGCTTGCGCAACCTGCCACATCCTCGCCGGTTATGGCCGCGGCGTCGGCCCGGAATTGACCGAAGTGGGCTTACGCCGCAACGCCGAATACCTGCGCCGGGCTCTCACCAATCCGGATGCCGATCATCCCATGCTCAGCGGTCGAATGACGGGACGCATAAACGAGTTTCTCACCGTGCGCGTTGTGAGCCCGGATGGGGAATACGAGGGCCTGCGCATAAATGAGGATGAGTTTTCAATTCAGCTGCGCGACTTGAACGGTGAGATTCATTCGTTCGACAAGCGTGAGTTGCTGGGTTTCGAGAAGGCATTTGGCCATAGCCTGATGCCCGGCTACGAACTCGTCCTGTCGGCCGGTGATCTCGATGATCTGGTTTCCTATCTCATGTCGTTGGAGGGTTCTTCATGAACAAGCGCGCGCAGATCGTCTGGCTCAAAATTCTGTGTCTGGCGTTCGCCTGCATCACGCAACCGCTATCGGCTGAAATCAGCTACGAGCGATTACTGGCCGATGAGGACAATGGTGCAGACTGGCTGAGCTACTCCGGCGGTTACCGCTCTGAACGGTTTGCGCCGATGACACAGATCAACCGGGAAACGGTTGCCAACCTGAAGGTGATCTGGGCCTATCAGATGCAACCCACCGATATCGAAGGTGCAGGCCTCGTGGAAACCACGCCGCTCGTCGCGGAAGACATCATGTACCTGACGGAGCCGCCGAGCAGCGTGACGGCCCTGGACGCGCGAACCGGCCGCCTGCTCTGGCACTGGTCGCCGGAGATGTCCGATGAGGTTCTGCACATCGGATTCCCCAAGGTCAATCGTGGCGTTGCCATATTGGGGAGTACTGTTTATGTGACAACACTGGATGCGCGAATTTTCGCGCTCGACGCTGGTACTGGCGCGGTTCGCTGGGAGACGAAAGTTGCGGACAACGCGGTCGGTTTTTCTCTCACGCTTGCACCACTGATCGTGAACGGCAAAGTCATCGTCGGTATCAGTGGCGCCGAGGCCGGGGTTCGAGGATTCATCGATGCCTACGATGCGAAGACCGGCGCCCACGTCTGGCGCAATTATATCGTCCCCGCACCCGGGGAACCCGGCAGTGAAACCTGGGGTAACGAAAGCTGGAAGACGGGCGGTGGTTCGACCTGGCTGACCGGCTCTTACGACCCCGATTTGAACCTGCTGTACTGGACGACGGGCAATCCTGCGCCGGACTGGAACGGTGACGTGCGACCCGGAGACAACCTGTACACCTGTGCGTTGCTGGCACTTGATCCTGATACGGGCGAACGCCGCTGGCATTTCCAGTTCACGCCACACGACACACATGACTGGGACGCTGTGCAGATCCCGGTACTGATCGATGGTGAGTTCGAGGGTGCACCCCGCAAGCTCGTCGCACTCGCCAACCGCAACGCTTTTTATTATCTACTGGATCGGGAGACCGGTGAGTTCCTGCTGGGCGAGCCCTATTCCAAGCAGACCTGGGCGGCGGGGCTGGATGGAACCGGCCGACCCATCGTCCTGCCAGACACCGACCCCACGGAGGAGGGGACCCTGGTGTGGCCGAGCCTGCAGGGGGCAACGAACTGGTTCAGCCCGTCTTACAACCCGCAGACACAGAAATTCTTCGTGGCCAACCGCCGCATGGGCGCGGTTTATTTCAAGGCGGATGTCGAGTATGAACCGGGAACGCCGTTCCTCGGTGGTGGTGAACAGGCACTATCGGGCGACGACGCCTCCGGGGCGATACTGGCGCTGGACGTCATGAGCGGGAAGACGCTCTGGGAATTTCCGCTGCAGACGCCGCCCTGGTCGGGCGTGATGGCCACCGCCGGCGATCTCGTCTTCGCATCGACCAACGAGGGCAATTTTTTCGCGCTGGATGCAGATACGGGTAGCGCGCTGTGGGATTTCTACACCGGAGCTCACATTCGGACCAATCCGATGGGATTCGCGGTGGATGGCAAGCAACGGGTTGCGATCACTAGCGGCCGGACGCTGTTTGTCTTTGGACTCAGCGACTGATTGTCCAACAGCATCACAATTCTCGCCATTACATGGTTAAATGGTCGGTTCCGGCCGAAAGAAATTGATTGCTCATGAGAAGTACGCTCAGCTCGCTATTCGTCTCGTTGTTGCTGACAGCAGCGCTGGCTGACGCCGCAACGCTCGAAGAAGAGCTCGTGGTGATAGGCACTCTGGAAGAAACGATCCCGATGAAGCTCGCAAGCTATGGCAACCGCATGGAAATCATCACCGCCGATGATATCGAGCTCAGCGGTTTCAATGATCTCGGCCAAACCCTGCAGATGCTGGTACCGGGATTGTATCTGGCACCCAAGAATGGCGCGTTCGACTATATGAACTGTTCGTTGCAGGGATCACGCTGCCAGGACATCCTCTGGCTCATTGATGGCGTGCGGATCAACAACCGGCTGTATAACTCGACCTCACCGCTGGATACGGTACCCGCGCACATGGTCGAGCGTGTCGAAGTGCTCTACGGCGGCCAGGGAATTTTCTACGGCACCCAGTCGGTGGCCGGAGTTGTCAACGTCGTGACCAAACCTTTCAGCACGGAGACAACCGGCAGTATCGGTGCGGGTTTCGATGAGAACGACGGTTATCAGGTGAATGCCGAATATCGCACGAGTGTCGGCCGCAATCAGTTTGTCGTTTACGGATCGATCGACGATTCCGACGGCTTCCAGCCTTTTTCAAGCTCCGATTATCAGCCAAGCGGAACCGATCGCGACCGCGGCTACGAAGTTACAACCATTGGTGCCAAGTACGCGATTGAGCTCACGGACGCAGCCCGGCTCAGCCTGCTCTACCACCGCACGGACAATGAGGTGGAATGGGCGTCACCCGCTAATCGCAACCGGTCCTACAACGAACGCGAAGAAGACCTGTTCACGCTCAAACTGGACTACCGGTTGAGCGACGACATAGATCTTTTCGTTAAGGGCTACTACCACGACTGGGACAGCCACTGGACACGCCGGGACAACGAACTCGATGACAACGGGCAACTGACAGGCAACATCATTCTTGTAAGCGACGAAGAGTACTGGGGATATGAAGACTATGGAGTCACCGCGGTAACAGATATACGCACGCAACATGGGCTGGACTACAGCCTGGGCCTGGATCATCAGAGCTATTCCGGCCGGGACGACGTGCTGCTGATCGCAGACGATACCGAGGACGTGAACGCTGCATTTGTACAGGTACGGACATCCAGGGATCTTCTTGAAGACACGCAGATCGCGTTAGGCGTACGCCACAATCGCCCCAGTGGCGATGGCGACATCACCGTGTGGAATCTGAGTGGTAAACATTCATTCACCGACAGTTTCTATGTGCGTGCATCTGCCGGCACCGCCTTCCGCTCGCCGGATGCCTGGCAGCTCTACGGCAACGATCCATGCTGCACGCTCGGCAATCCGGATCTGGAAGGCGAAGAGAGTGAAAACTTCAATCTGGCGATAGGTGGAACGATTGATTTTGCGCGCGGCCTGTCCTGGGAATTGATCGGCTTCACCCGTGAAGTCGATAACCTGATCGGTAGCGAAAACGGCATGCGCGTGAACACCTCCAATTCCGTGGACTTTGACGGCTTCGAAATAACACTGAAGGCACGGCTGCGCGACGACCTGACGATCAGCTTCGACTACGTTTCAACGAATGCAGAAGAAGATGGCAGCAGCGATCAGATCGCTGACGTGCCCGAAGATCTGCTCAAAGCCAATCTGACCTACCGCCCATCTGACCTGCCAGTTGAGTTCACGACTTCTGTGATCCGTGTTGGCGACCTCTACGATTCCGTCAGCGGTGGCATCGGCCGGATCGAGCATGGCGACTACACCGTCGTAGACATAGGTGCTGCCTGGTACATCGACGCTGCCAGGCACCATCGCGTGGGTGCCCGATTGGAAAACGCTTTCGACGAAGACTACGGAT
>JAPUFN010000432.1 GCA_027293665.1 Gammaproteobacteria bacterium
CCCCCAGCGATTCACCGCCACCAACGAGTGATATCGCTCGCCGCCAGCGTTCCCGCTGCTCAGGCTGCCCGCGCAGCGTCCGGCCATAAAAGTCGAAGTTTGCATCATCAACCTCGTGCGCCAGATTCCCGGCATTGCCGGTCACCAGGTGAAAAGTCAGATAAGCCCGCCAGGTCTCGACAGGTGTCTCGTTGACGATGGGTATCAACGCAGCGATTGCCGACGGATGCCTGATATTGAGTTCGGTGATCGACGCGCCAACCGCATCGAGAAAATCCTGCCAGGCAAATCGTGAATACTCGGCACTGATCGCCTCGATGGACTGCAGGTTATAAGTCAGATCACGGTTCCGGCGATCGGCACGCGGCCACTGCACCTGCGCAATAGCGGTTTCCAGGGCCATGACATTACCTGCCGCTTCATCACCACCGGCGAATCCGACCAGTTCCAGCATTCTGCCGATATGAGTAACGTACTTACCACGAATTGTCACAAAGCGTTCACTGTCTTCCAGATAGTAATCCCGATCAGGCAGACCGAGCCCGGAATGCGAGACACCGGCAATGAATCTATCAGGATCCTGGCGGTCGATTTCTATTCCGAAACTGATGGGCGAGCGGGTACCAATAAGCTCGGAACGTCCAAACATGCGAGTCAACGCAGTAATATCATCAATCGCGGCGATGGCATCGAGGCCCGCCTGAATTGGTTCTATACCTCGAGCGTTTATCGCGGAGGTATCGAGATAGCTGTTGTAGTAGTCGCCAATCTTCCGCGCGATGGATCCCTGTTCAGGTTGCGCCGCGGCCAGCTCGGTGACAAGGTCTCGAACTCGCTCCTGAGCGAGATCGCGCAGGGCGTGGAATGCACCGAAGCTGGTCTTGTCTGCCGGTAACTCATACTCGTCGAGCCACGTCCCACTGGCGTAACGAAAAAAATCATCGCCCGGTTGAGTTGTCAGCGCTCGGGTTTCCAGATCAACACCCCAGCTTCCAATTTCCGCACTGGCAGATTCTGCCGCCGCTTCGGCCGATACCTGGGCCGGGTCTGTGTCCGGGCTTTTCTGACACCCTGCGACGAAGATGGCAAAAACGATAAGTACGATATTCCGCATGGATTGAAACCTCGATCACAATCAGATGAGACAAACGCGAGCGGCGCATCCTCCAATAATCTATCGCGAAAATCAAAGCCAACGTCGGAAACCGCGGCAGATCGCGGGTCGACAAAATGATAGGCTTGTCGGTTCACCCATCCAGGGCCCTACATGGCAGCGCGCAAGGTAGTACTCATCGAAGGAGACGGCATCGGCCCGGAGATCACTAAGGCCGTGCTCCGGGTACTCGACGCTGCCGGAGTCGAGATCGACTGGACGAGGTGCGACGCCGGCATAAGCGCGTTAGATAAAGGAGAAGAGGTGCTGCCGGCGGCGACTATCGCTGCGATCAAAGAGCACAAGGTAGCCTTGAAGGGTCCCTGTACGACACCCGTCGGCGAAGGGTTTTCCTCCGTCAACGTGCAACTGCGCAAAACCTTCAACCTTTACGCAGCAGTGCGGCCGGTGCGAAATCTTCCCGGCGTCGAGACGCGCTACAAAAATGTGGATCTGATCATCATCCGCGAGAACACTGAAGGCCTATATAGCGGCGTAGAGAATGAGATAACTCCCGGCGTCGTGATGAGCATGAAGGTCGCAACCGAGAAAGCCTGCCTGCGCATCGCCCGCTGGGCGTTCCGTTTCGCCACGCAGCGTCAACGCAAAAGCATAACGGTCTTCCACAAGGCCAACATCATGAAGCTGACCGACGGTCTCTTTCTGCGCGTGGCCGATCTCATCCATCAGCGGGACTATCCAAATATCGATTTTCGCTCGGCAATCATCGACGCCGGGTGCATGCGTCTGGTACAGGACCCATCGCAGTTTGACATATTGCTTCTGGAAAACCTCTACGGCGATGTGGTGAGTGATCTGTGCGCTGGTTTCGTTGGCGGCCTCGGCGTGGTACCTGGAGCAAATTACGGCGAGGAGGAGGCGATCTTCGAAGCGGTGCACGGCTCGGCGCCGGACATCGCCGGGAAGAACATTGCCAACCCTCTGGCGCTGCTGATGTCGGCCGTCATGCTGTTGAACTATCTGGCGGAAAATGACAAAACCTCAATCTACGCACAGGCCGCCGAGAAGATTCGCGCCGCCTACGATCAGACACTGCTCGATGGTGCCAAGACCCGGGATCTCGGTGGCGAGTTGAACACCGAAGAATTCGCAGATGCGGTGATCGCACGACTGTGAGCCAAAACGGGTACTATCATTCTTCCGGCCTTTGACCATGCTGGATTTGACAACAAGACTCACGACTGGGACTCAGGAGGCGGAGAGCGCATGCGAGACATAATTGCCAAGCTTGAACAGACCCGGAAAGCCGCCGACCTCGGTGGTGGTGAGCATCGCATTCAACAACAACATCTGAAGGGCAAGCTGACCGCGCGCGAGCGTCTCGCACTGCTCCTCGATGAAGGGTCTTTCGAAGAATGGGACAAGTTCGTGGAACATCGCTGCACCGATTTTGAGATGCAGGAGAAGAAGATTCCGGGCGACGGCGTCGTCACCGGATACGGCACGATAAACGGCCGTCTTGTATTCGTGTTCAGCCAGGATTTTACCGTGTTCGGTGGCGCACTGTCGGAGGCCAATGCGGAGAAAATCTGCAAGGTGATGGATCAGGCAATGAAGGTTGGGGCGCCGCTTATCGGCCTCAACGATTCTGGAGGTGCGCGCATTCAGGAAGGCGTCGCCTCGCTCGGTGGCTACGCCGAAATCTTTCAACGCAACGTGCTCGCTTCCGGTGTGATTCCGCAAATCTCGGTCGTGATGGGTCCCTGTGCTGGCGGCGCCGTTTACTCGCCAGCCATCACGGACTTCATCTTTATGGTGGAAGACTCATCCTACATGTTCGTCACTGGACCGGGTGTCGTCAAAACGGTTACGCATGAAGTGGTGACGCCCGAAGAGCTTGGAGGCGCAAGCGTTCACAGTCGGAAATCAGGCGTGGCCGATCTTGCAATTGAAAACGACGTCGAGGCCCTCCTCACCACTCGCCGTTTCTTCGACTTCCTGCCGGAAAACAATCGCGAAAAACCACCGCGCTGGCCGACCGATGATCTTGCCACCCGCGAAGAACCGTCACTGGACACCCTGGTGCCGGAGGATCCATCCAAGCCCTATGACATCAAGGAAGTCATCGTCAAAGTAGCGGACGAAGGTGATTTTTTTGAAATTCAGCCGAGCTATGCACAAAACATCGTCGTCGGCTTCATCCGACTGCAGGGCACGACCGTGGGCGTCGTCGCCAATCAGCCTCTGGTGCTTGCCGGCTGTCTGGACATCGACTCGTCGAAGAAAGGTGCAAGGTTTGTCCGCTTCTGTGACGCCTTCAACATTCCAATTTTCACGTTGGTCGACGTCCCGGGTTTTATGCCGGGCATCGCGCAGGAATATGGCGGGATCATAAAAAACGGTGCGAAGTTGCTCTATGCCTACGCCGAGTGCACGGTACCCAAGGTAACGCTCATCACTCGCAAAGCCTATGGCGGCGCTTATGACGTGATGGCCTCAAAGCACCTTCGCGGAGATGTGAACTTTGCCTGGCCGAGCGCGGAAATTGCGGTGATGGGAGCAAAAGGCGCCGTGGAAATCATTTTCCGCAAGGACATCGACGACGCCCAGTTGATTGAGGCACGCACCGAGGAATACGAGGAGAGATTCGCCAACCCATTCATTGCTGCGAGCCGTGGTTACGTGGACGACATTTTCCTGCCACGCGAAACGCGACAGCGAGTTTGCCGGTCGTTCGCAATGCTCAGGGATAAGAAACTGGAAAATCCATGGCGCAAGCACGGCAACATTCCGCTTTGACCCGGCAGGTTTCGTAGGTGTTCAACAAAATTCTCATTGCTAATCGCGGCGAGATCGCCTGCAGGATTATCCGCACTGCCAAAAAGATGGGCATCGCAACGGTCGCCGTCTACTCATCCGCCGATGCACGGGCCCTGCACGTGCGCGAGGCGGACGAATCGGTTCATGTCGGCGGGAACGCATCAGCAGACAGCTATCTGAGAATTGACCGCATTCTGCAGGCAATTGCCGACACCGGAGCCGAAGCCGTTCACCCGGGGTACGGTTTTCTCTCCGAGAACGCCGAATTTGCAAAAGCGCTCGACAAAGCCGGTGTCACATTCATTGGACCCGGCATAAAAGCCATCACCAGCATGGGTGACAAGATCGCCTCCAAGCGGCTGGCCGACAAGGCAGGAGTCCCCACGATCCCGGGGTACACCGACGTCATCGCAAACCCCGATCAGGCAGTGGAGATTGCCAACGACATCGGCTACCCGGTGATGCTCAAGGCGAGTGCCGGGGGCGGCGGCAAGGGGATGCGCATTGTCTGGAACGACGACGAGTGTCGCGAAGGATTCGAAAGTACTCGTGCAGAAGCACAAGCCAGTTTCGGTGACGATCGAATCTTTGCCGAGAAAGCCATCGAAGAACCGCGGCATATCGAGATCCAGGTCTTGGCAGACAAGTATGGCCACACAATCTATCTCGGCGAGCGCGAATGTTCGATCCAACGGCGTCATCAGAAGGTCATCGAGGAGGCACCCTCGCCGTTTCTCGATGCAAGCACTCGGGCCGCGATGGGAGAGCAGGCAGTTGCACTCGCACAGGCGGTCGATTATGCCTCCGCGGGCACCGTCGAATTTATCGTCGATGCCAGTCACAACTTTTACTTCCTGGAAATGAATACACGTCTGCAGGTCGAACATCCTGTTACCGAGATGATCACGGGAGAAGATCTCGTCGAGCACATGATACGGATAGCTGCGGGCGAGAAGCTCAGCATTCAGCAGAAGGATGTCAAATTGCAGGGTTGGGCACTCGAAGCGCGTGTCTACGCCGAAGATCCCTTCCGTAACTTTCTGCCGTCAATTGGCCGCCTCGTCCACTATCAGCCGCCGGAAGAAAACGATCACGTCCGGGTAGATTCCGGATTCGAGGAAGGCAGTGAAATTTCGATGTATTACGATCCAATGATCGCAAAGCTCATTACCTACGGCGAAAATCGTGAACAAGCCATCGAACGCATGGGAGACGCGCTGGATGCGTACTACATACGTGGCGTCAACCACAACATCAGCTTTCTGAACGCATTGATTGCGCATCCGCGCTTCAAAGAAGGCAGATTGACTACAAATTTTATCGCCGAAGAGTATCCCGACGGTTTTCAACCCTCACATGTCCCGCAGGACGATCCAATTCTACCGGTCGCCATCGCCGCTGTTGTTCACAGAATCCGACTCGCCCGTGACGAGCAGATAAGCGGCCAGACACGCCGTTTCGAACCAATGCAGCGTGACGACTGGGTAGTGATTGCGAATAGAGTGCACTATCCAGTGAAGGTTGTTGCCGTCGCACATGGTTTCGAGGTTCATCACGAGGACTCCATCTACCGCATCACGACCGACTGGAAAATGGGTAACGCGATCGTCGAAGCCGAAGTGAACAACGTCCCTGTCGCACTGCAACTCGATCGCGCGAACGCCGGTTACCGGCTTTATCACCGCGGAACGCAGATCGATGTAATGATTCTGTCCCCGCACGCAGCCTCTCTCACCACCCACATGATCGAGCGTGAACCGCCGGACCTGAGCAAGGTGCTTCTGTCCCCCATGCCGGGACTGCTCGTACGCCTGTCAGTCGCTCCGGGAGATGAAGTGAAAGCGGGTGAAGAGCTCGCCGCCGTCGAAGCGATGAAAATGGAAAACAGCCTGCGGGCATCCGACAATCTCGTCATTGCCAAAATCCTGGTTGCCGAAGGCGACAGCCTGGACGTCGATCAGCCGATCATGGAATTCGCTTAAGTCACAGGCTCTCACGGATTCGCCGAAGGCGATTGCGTCGCAGACCCCGGCGTTACCTGAGCGGCACGATCAAACCAGTCATCGGCAGACTGCGCGTTGTAACGCCTGAGCACAGCCTTGATTCGGCTCAACGAACCCTCTGGATAACCTGCGAGTTGTGCCGCCAGGCTGCGAGCTGTCTCCAGGACCAAATCATCCGAGACCGCCTGATAGGCCAAGCCGAGTTCTTTGAGCTCCGACCCCGGAAATCTGCGGCCAACGAGCGTCAGCTGAGCCGTAACCGCTTCGCTGTGGCGCAGCCGCAACCAGGCGACATTGTAGGGCGCCGCCATTCCCTGCTGCACCTCGCCGACCTGCAGAAAGGCACTTTCGCCGACGATCAGTACATCCGCAGCAAGCGCCAGCGCAGCACCCCCGTTGATCGCATACTTTTCCAGCGCTGCCACAATCGGCTTGCGCGCCTCATACAGTGCGGTATGGGCGCTGCGCCATATACCTGCAAAACCCGCAAGCCACTCAGGTGCAGGATCGGCGTTGAATGACTTGAGATCCAACCCGGAACAGAACGCACCTTCAGCGCCACGAAGTAGAATGACCCGCACCTCATCAGCGGCATCCAGTTCGCGCAGGCTTGCCGCGAGCGCAACTCCCAGCGGGCCATTGATGGCGTTTCTGACTTCCGGTCGGTTCAATACGAGCTCCGCCCAGCCGTCATGTCTGACGATTTCGACTTCCGCCAATTTACCTCCCGGTACCGTCTATGCTCGTGTCGCGGCGCTTAGGATTCATGGTACTCCCTCAGATCATCGCGTACTGCAAATGACTCGATCCTCAACTGTACAAGACGACTGCGGCAGGTAGTATCCCGCATAGGACGAGTGAACTGGGGAATGCTATGGACGACTCGCGATGCCGAGCCCACCTTCTTGGAGCGATCTGCGCTGTGCTGTCACTATCGTTCGTGCCGGCGCTAGGTGCACAGGAACCACCATCGCAGCCGCCCGAACACTGGGGTCCTACAGCCATCGACTACAGCAACGTGCCCTATCCGCATCCCGTCAGCTTTCTGGAACTGCAACTGTTCGGTAAACAGTTGCGCATGGCGTACATGGATGTGGCACCCGTTGCCGAGTCTAACGGGCAAACCGTGGTGCTCTTTCATGGGATGAATTTTTTTGCGGCAGCATTCAGACCGACGATTGAAGCCCTGACACACGGCGGATTTCGCGTGATCGCAATTGATCGCCTGGGATACGGCCGCTCTTCAAAGCCAATCATCCACTACAACCTGCACATGCCAGCACGCAACACCCGAGCCTTACTGGATGAACTGGGAATCAAGCGAGCCGCGATCGTCGGTCATTCGATGGGTGGCATGGTTGCCACCCGCTTCGCCGCCACCTATCCCGAATCGACCACGCACGTGGTCATGGTAAATCAGATAGGGCTGACAGACCCGCGCCGCACAGGCGGCTGGCGTGATCCAGATGAACTGACCAGTCGTGTGCGTGAAACCAGCTATCAATCGGTCCTGCGGCAACACCGGCGTTACTATCCCGCGGGATGGAAGCCTGAGTATCTGGAGTGGGTGAAATATCAGTATGGCCTCACGCTGGGCGGCGACTGGTCGCGTATGGCGCGCGTGCGTGCCGCTCAGATGCAGATACTTTTCGAAGATCCGGTCGTCTACGAGTGGCAGTTCATTACTACCAAGGCGCTGGTTATCGGCGGCGCCGAGGATCGGCTCTCAGCGGATTTTCCCGCGGCTGCGCGACACGTGGCGCAATCCCTGCAGAATGCTGAACTCATTTTGTTTCCAGGGGTGGGTCATGCACCGGCGTTCGAGATACCCGATGAGTTCCACGCTGCACTGCTCAGCTTCCTGAAATCGGATCCACTTGCACCGGCGGAGCAAGGCTGGCGGGAGATGCAGAACTAATAATCCTCAGTGCGACTGGTGCTCGTCAGATCACAGAAAGCTCAAGCCGAATCGAGGCGGCGGATCTCCTGATCGAGGTCGTAACTACCGTCGGTCACAATCCGTTCGAGAACCGCCAGGCGTTCGTTAACTTTCGCTAGTTCGGATTCAAGACTCTCTACTCTGCCACCGTCAAACTCAGCAGCCAGCTCTACCACCTTTTTCTTGTGATCCATATGGATCGAATAGATGACGATCGGCAACACGAAGCAAAACACTAAAACCAGCACAAAACCGAACACCACGAGTAAGCTATTCACGTACACCTTCCAGAGTTAAGTAAATAAAGGTTAATGCAAATTTGGTACCAGAAAAATATCATTCTGATTCAATGAGTTAAGTAGATCTGTGCCCTAGCAATGTGTCAAATTGACCAGATTCTGACGGATTCGTAACCCCGCACATTCTCCGGTCAACTGCCTTTAGTCAACTTCGGTATCCGGGTCCAAGCCTGCCTCGATCTTCGCCATGCGCTCCTGATGCTCGAAATACCGATTAAGCATCCGCCGCGCGTAGGCCAGGATGATCACCGCCAGCGGAATCGTTACCCAGATGATCTCTGCGGTAAAAAGTTTATCCAGTACCTGCATTTCTTCCTCCCCTCAGAGTCGACTCGAGGCATCGCAACTATCAGCGACTGGCCAGGCCTTCCAGCGTGGCAACCGCATCGTCACTCGGGAAGTGATTAAGACCGTTCACGACTGCTGCCAGCGACTTGAGTTCGTCGGGTGCTGCATCATCGGCGATGATTGCAGCGAGCTTCGCCTTGTCCTCAGCGCTGACTTTATGGCTGATGTTGGCGATAGCATGGGCAACGGTTTTTACAGCGTCGCTGTCGTCACCCTGGGAAATAGCCGCAAGTGTCGCTTTATCCGAATCAGACGGAAAATGCTTGAGGCCGAGCACAATGCCGGCCATCGCAGCCACCGGATCGGCGGCGTGCTGGTCTGCGTTGAGGCCAGGCGTGTACAGCAGAGTCGACGCCGACAGGACCGTCACGATGGAGATGAATTTCCACATTTGCTTGTCCTCCCCAGGAAGCAATGGATTGGGTAGGCGGATACTACCCCATCGAGGTGAAGCTGGGGTATCTTCGAGACATGGCAACACAGCCGTAAAATGATTACCTGGATCGCTCTTTTTCGCGCAATTAACGTGGGTGGCAGAAACACCCTGCCAATGAAGGAACTGACGGACGTGTTAGCGCAACTCGGACTCAGCGATATCAGGACCTACATTCAAAGTGGCAACGTCGTTTTTCGCAGTTCCCAGCACAACCGCGCAGCGCTGACAGCGAAAATCCGCGAAGCCGTCCATGCGAGCCACGGTTTCCTGCCGGCCGCGATCCTTCTCAAGGCAGAAGAACTGGCTCAGGCCATTACCGCGAATCCCTTTCCCGCGGCGGCAGCCGAACCGAAGTCGCTGCACCTGTACTTCCTCGCGCAGCCACCCGC
>JAPUFN010000433.1 GCA_027293665.1 Gammaproteobacteria bacterium
CCACCGCATCGCCAGCAGTCACAGATCCTGGTGCCAATGGACACGCCCGGAGTGGATATTCTCGGTCCAATGACAGTGTTCGGCCATGACGACGCGCCGCACGGTCACATGCACATCAAACTCGAAAACGTGCGCGTACCAAAAGAAAACATGCTGCTCGGCGAAGGCCGCGGTTTCGAGATCTCTCAGGTACGGCTCGGACCGGGGCGCATCCACCACTGCATGCGTTCGATCGGCCAAGCCGAACGCGCGCTGGATCTGATGATCAGACGCGCCATGTCGCGCGAGGCGTTCGGCAAGCCAATCATTCACCTCGGTAAAAACCTCGAGATCGTTTCTCGCGCTCGCATCGACATCGAGGCAATGCGCCTGATGGTTCTGCGCGCGGCTAAAGCAATGGACGTGCTGGGCAACCAGGAAGCTCGTGTCTGGGTACACGCTGTGAAGGCCATGGTGCCGGAACGTGTCTGCCAGATCATCGACCAGGCGATCCAGATGCACGGCGCAACCGGTGTTTCGCAGTGGACGCCGCTGGCTGATATGTACACCGGCCAACGCACCCTGCGTCTGGCTGATGGTCCCGACGAGGTCCACCATCTGGTGGTCGGCCGCGCGGAACTGCGTAAGTATCAGTAAATCGCGACACTTCCCGGGACAGCGCTAACCTGCGCTGTCCCGGGTTTTACCACTTCTCGCCGAACGGTCGTATGACGGATTCAAACGACCACGCCGATTTCGGCTGCTGCGACAATCGCCAGACTTCTCCCGCAATATCCATCGGCTTGCAGAAAAAATCATCGGGTTTGTCTGCAAAACGTTTGCGCGTCCACGCCAGATCGATCACCGCATCAATTGCCACATAAGCAACGTGGATGCCTTGTGGTCCCAGAAACCGGGCCATGGATTCGGCCAGTATCCGCTGCGCGGCTTTGGTCGGCGCAAATCCGGCAAATTTTGCCAGACCACGATAGGCAGAGGTGTTTCCCGTGCAGATCACCGCTCCCGTTCCACGCTCTATCATCGCCGGTGCTACGGCCTGGCCCAGATGCAACAGCGCCATCGTGTTCACCTGAAAATTCTGCTGCAGGACTTCCGGTTCGATGCTCATGAAGTCACCGAACGCTCCGCCAACCGCGTTGTGCACAACCACGTCGGGCACACCCAGTTCGGCTTCCACCTGAGCAATGACATCACGCAGGTGAGCGAAATCTGTTACGTCGCAAGGATACGATTCTGCGTTCGCATGCTCGTTACTAATTTCCGCCAGCCGTTTTTCATCACGCGCGAGCATCGCCACCCGGTGATTTTCGGCAAAGCGCGCAACGATTGCGCGGCCGGTTCCCGGACCAACTCCCGTTACCAGGCAAACCTTGTCCGTCATTTTCCCTCCATACCATCTCTCAACCGCAGGCGTGTATGATGCCTGCGAGACCGCGCCGCGAAAAGATTCGGCGGAATGTGCGGTCGTCTGCTACTGCAGGCGAAAACCTTCATCAGAACACCTGTATAAATACACCTATATGAGCAAATCTATATGAGCAAACCTACGCCGGGTACAGCCGAGTGGCTAGCCCAGGTAAGCGAACCCATCGTCGATGCCGCACAGGAGATTGTCGATCCCCACCATCACCTGTGGCGCCGGGAAGGCTACGACTATGTGCTCGACGACCTCTGGGCAGATACCCAAACCGGTCACAACATCTGCAAGACAGTATTCGTCGAATGCAGGGCGATGTATCGGGAAACGGGGCCGGAACATCTGCGCTGCGTGGGAGAAACCGAATTTGTCGCGGAAATTGCCGAGGCCAGCAAGCTCGGTGACGCGAACAACGCGGTGATTTCGGCGATTGTCTCCCACGCTGATCTCACACTCGGTGATGACGTCGACGAAGTGT
This sequence comes from Gammaproteobacteria bacterium, assembly GCA_027293665.1. GTDB lineage: Bacteria > Pseudomonadota > Gammaproteobacteria > Pseudomonadales > Azotimanducaceae > SZUA-309. The sequence continues at coordinate 1,896 of JAPUFN010000433.1, forward strand.
TGGACGCTCATGAGGCAGCGGGTAACGGTCTCTTCAGAGGCATCCGCCACGCTGGTGCGCGGGACCCGCACCCGGAGGATCTCACGATCCCGGGCAGAGCTCTCGAAGGACTCTACGGACGATCGGATTTTCGCCGCGGCGTGCAGTGCCTCGGCGCGCGCGGTTTGACCTACGACACCTGGCACTACCACCACCAGAATCAGGCGTTCGCGCAACTAGCCCGGGATATACCCGACACCACCATGATTCTCGATCACTTCGGCACACCACTCGGGGTGGGCGTTTACGCCGACAAACGCGAGGAGATTTTCGAAAAATGGTGCGAAGACATCACTGAACTCGCAGAGTGTCCCAACGTGGTGGCAAAGCTCGGCGGGCTGGCCATGCCGGACAACGGGTTCGGCTGGAATCTTCGGCCGCAGCCTGCATCATCCGACGAGCTGGTTGCAGCACATGAACGCTACTACCTGCACACAATTGCGGCTTTCGGGCCAGAGCGGTGCATGTTCGAAAGCAATTTCCCGGTGGACAAGATGTCTGTTTCCTATCCTGTGTTGTGGAACGCGTTGAAGAAAATGGCTGCTTCGTTCAGTGCTGCAGAAAGACAAGCGATGTTCTATGGAACTGCCGATCGGATCTACCATCTCGATCGCTGAGAAATGCGTCTGCGCAGTATCCGTGCGTAGCCCTCAAAGCGTGAGCTTGACGCGCGCCACCGTGCAGCCAACGGCAAATATCGGAATGGGTGCATAGAAGTAGAGTTCACCCGTGCAGCCTTCCGTGGCACCGGATACAGCAATGAAGGTCCTTATTTCAAACCCTCCCTGGCCTGCGGCGAGGTAGGTCTCCTCATCCGAGTACGCCGTCAGCGCTGCCCGGTCATTGCTCAGCCAGTGCTCGAGAAACTCACGATCCCAGGACTCATTGATCTTGCCGGAGTCAGGCGTAGCAGGCCAATGCGAGATGCCGCCCGTGCCAACGATGGCGATTCGCTCGGGTAACGCCGCACAGATTCTGCCCAGCTCGCGGCCAAAGTCGTACGCGCGAGCCAGCGGCGTCAGCGGCGGGCCCTGACAATTGATGTTCACCGGGATGATGGGAACATCGTAATCGGGCGTCAAAAAATTCAGTGGCACCATGATGCCGTGATCAAACTGCCACTCCTGTGAATAGGCAAGATCAAAACGCTGCAGCAACTTTTCAACGATCAAGCCCGACAGTTGTGCATTACCCGGAATTTTGCGCCGCTTGATACCCAACCACTGTTCATCCTCGATTGGACCTTCGTAGTACTCCGCCATACCCATTGCGTAGGCTGGCATGTTATCCATGAAAAAATTCGCGAAGTGTTCCGCCGCTACTACGATCAGCACGTCTGGCCGCGCCTCTTTGAGTTCTGCACCGAGGCGATAGAAATTTTCGTAGAGTGCTTCACGCAACTCCTTGTCCGCCCGCTCATAGCGACCGGTAATTCCCGGCCCATGACTGACCACACCGGCGAATACCAACGGCATCAGAATTTACTCTCGCTATCGACGCTGCCATACAAACCTGCGCGGACGCTGCCATGCTCTTTGAGCGCTGCGCGCATCGCGCCGATGTATTCATCCCACTCGAAGCCGTGAAGTGCTGCGTAGTGCATGAGAAGCTGACCGTTCACGCCCATGACATAGAGCAACCCGATATCCGGTCGCCTGATCGCCGCTGATTCCTCTTCGTCGAGATCGTAGTCGGTCAGTAGCGAATCGATATCCGTTTCATATCGAGATCGCGTGTGTGGGTCGCGATTCAGCTGATAGAGAAGTTTTTGCACGTAATAGAGACTCATCTGCCGAGACTCGGGACAGTGTGGGTGTCGAGAGCGACACAGACGTTTTTTGTTTCCATGTAGAAGTTGAAGCTGTAATCACCACCATCCCGGCCGATGCCACTCGCTTTCATGCCGCCGAACGGTGTCGGCAGATGGCGATTGTTTTCCGAATTCAGCCAGATCATCCCGGCATCGAGCGCGTGTGCAACTCTGTGGGAACGCCCGGTATCACCCGTCCAGACGTAGGCAGCCAGACCATAGGGGACGTCATTCGCCTGGCGTATGGCATCGGCTTCGTCGCTGAACGGGATCGCAGTCAGGACCGGACCGAAGATCTCCTCCTGGGAAATTCGCATCTCGTTGTTGGCATTGGTGAGTAGCGTCGGTTTGACAAAATTGCCGATGTCGCCGGATCTTTCACCACCAACCGAAATATCAGCGCCCTCCAGCCGCGCTTGTTCGAAGTAGCCCAGCACTTTCGTCAGGTGGTCGGGGTGAATCAGAGGTCCAACTTCAGAGTTCGGATCCAGCGGGTGGCCGACAATGAGCGACTGAGCACGCGCCGCAACCCGCTGCGTGAATTCTTCGTAGATGCTCGACTCGACCAGCAATCGGCTCGATGCCGTGCAACGCTCACCATTGAGGCTGTAGATCATGAAGGTCACCGCGTCCAGCGCACG
>JAPUFN010000434.1 GCA_027293665.1 Gammaproteobacteria bacterium
AAACGGTCCCGAATCAGTGAATTGCCGCTGACTTCGGTCAGCGTTGTCATGGCGCCGATCGTGATGCCGTTCGCCGTTTCCCGGATGCCCTGGAGATTTTCGATTCCGCTGAGGTCAATTAACGCCTGCGGATGCTTGGCACGATCTTTGAGCCAGCCGTAGGTGTCCTGACCGCCGGCCAGTACCCAACCGCTGCTGCCAAGTCGAGCTGCCAGCGATGTCGCATCTTCAACGGTGACCGGCTGAAAAAGTTCCAGATCGGGCATGACGTCGTATGCTGGCATGATTGCCCCCGCCTAAAAGGTGTTGATGCTGAGCAGACCGTACGCTTGCGGCCGTTCTGCTACATGATTGATGATCGTATCCGGTGTTACCGGAGTGCGGTTGAACAGATGTCCGCCTAGTGCATCGCTCAGTGCGCACATGACGGCCGCGGTTGCACAACCCATTGCCGGTTCACCGATCCCACGCGCACCCATGGGACTGTCTGGATCGGCTATGTCTACTGCCGCCGTTTGCATCTTCGATGGCACATCGAGATAGGTTGGTGGTTTGCATTGATAGAATCCGACGTTTGCCGGCAAACCGTTTTGCGGGTCGTAGACGTGGCGTTCGAGCGAAGCCATGCCAAATCCCCAGACCGCCCCCCCACGCAGCTGGCCGGCTAATCCCAAAGGATGAACGACGGTCCCGCACTCCGCGACCGCCAGATACTCAACGATCTCGTGCTTGCCGGTTTCGAGGTCGAGCTCGATCTCGGCAAAAGCGACGGCGAAACCCGGTGCGGTGCCGCGCTTGGGCAGATTGTCCTTCGCTACACCAATCAGGCCGGTTCCAGCCACTCCCTGCACAGCCCGTTGAGTGACCTCATGAATGTCATCGGGGTATTCGGCTCCGCTGTAACGGCCACCGAGTTTAATCGCCGCGGTGGCGACTTCGGCAAAACTCAGGCCGCGCGAGGCATCGCCCGTCGCGAATACCCGTTCATCGGCCACCTCGTAGTCGGCCGCAGTGCCACCGAGGGTCGTTGCGGCGATTTCCCGCATTTTCTCAATCGCATCCATCGCGGCTACATAGTTCGCACGGGAGTGGGTGAACGTGGTGTTGCTGCCAGCCTGATAACTACTCCAGGGTAGGTGCAGATCGGAATTGCCGTGGTGAACGATGCAGTTGTCCCAGTTGCACTTCAGAACTTCCGCAGCAGTGCGGGTCGTGGATGCGTAAGAATATGTACCCAGGTTGCCCACGCCGCTATGAAAATGGATTTTGCCATCCGGTGTAATCCGCAGCAGTCCGTCAAAGCCGTTGGCTCCGGCAGAGTGGTATCCCTGGCCAACACCGATTCCTGTGACCACGCTGCCTTTGCGTTGTCCGCTGCGCTTTTTGCGCTGCGTCCAGTTGAAGAGGTCTGCGCCGAGATCGAGCGCTTCTTTCATGTAAGCGCTCGTGACTGGACCCTGATTTGCATTCAGAGTCGCGCTCGAATCCGGCGCGTTGATCCGGCGGATATCAACCGGATCGATATTGAGCTCCCGTGCTGCCTTGTCGAGAATCGGTTCGAAAATTGCGGCGATCTGATTCTGCCCCGGGCCGCGTTGCGCGCCCCGCGGCGTGGTGTTAGTGAACACCGGAACATCACGCAGGCGCACGGCATCGGGTTGGTACAAAATGGAGACCGCGCCGCCGGCCGACGATGCGTCGCCACCAGCGCGGCGCGCGCCGAGGTCCTGGACGATGTACATGTCGACCGCTGCGACCGAACCGTCCGCCTTGAACCCGGCTTTCAACCAGCCCTGGAAGCCGACCCGCGCAGAGCCGACGTAGTATTCTTCTTCACGGGTAATCCGCAGCATTACCGGGCGGCCGAGCTTCTTGGAAAAGTGACCGGGTAGCGCGAGGACCGGGTAGGCAGCGATTTTAGAGCCAAAGCCGCCACCGCAATATTCAGAGATATAAACGAGATCTTTGGCCGGGATGCCCAGCATGCCGGCAAGGAATGGCACCACGAAGCTCTGGCTTTGTGTCGAGCCGTGAACGTGGCATCTGCCGTTGCGCCAGTAGCTCAAAACAGAGCGTGGCTCCATGGACATATGGGCATAGCCGGTGGTGACGAAAGACTCTTCGAGAATGACGGCGGAGTTGTCGAAGCCCGCCTCGAGATCACCGTAGCTCCATTCCGTGGGCGCAGCACCCGTTGGCTCGCCACCTGCGCGGAAGCGGTCGAGCTCCTGCTGGCTCCAGTTGAGCTGCTGCATCTCCCGTGGGAACACATTGCCTTCAACGCGCGCGCTCGGACCTGCTGGGGCGAGGCTCTGGGTCGGATCGGTAGTGAAAGGCAGAGGTTGTAGCGTGACCTGGATTCTTTCCAGGGCGTTTTCGGCGGTCTTTTCATCCACAGCAGCGACGGCGAGGATCGGATCGCCCACGTAAACGGGCTCGTTGGTGAGCACCGGCGCGTTGGGCGCATCGACAGACGGCACGTCATCGGCGGTGAGGATGCCGAATACGCCTTCTATCGCCAATGCGGCGGCCGCGTCGATACCGGTGACCCGGGCATGGGGCATTGGACTCGTGTAGAGCCGTGCGTAGACCATGCCATCGACCGTGTAGTCTTCGGCGAATTTGGCGCTACCGGTCACCTTGCCTTGAATGTCTGGAGGGGTGAAATCTTTGCCGATGTAGGTGTAGCTCATGTCGTTTGCCCCGAAGCCCGCATGACCGCATTGAGGTAATGATCATAGGCACCGCAGCGGCACAGGTTGCCGGATAATGCCTGGCGCGCCTCTTCGCGCGTAGGCAACGGGTTTTCCTTCAGCAGTGCCACCGTGGCCATGATCTGGCCGGGTGTGCAGAAACCGCATTGCGGTGCGAGCTCATCGATGAAAGCCTGCTGTATGGGATGCAGATCTCCATTGGCAGCCTGCAGCCCTTCAACTGTGACGATTGCCCGGCCGCGTACGCTGTGGGTCAGCATGGAACACGAATAATGTGAGACGTCGTCGACCGTCACGGTACAGGCACCGCATTCACCGCGGTTACAACCGATCTTGGTCCCGGTCAGACCGAGCTTGTAGCGCAGAGTGTATGCGAGGGTTTCCTGCGGTAGTACGTCCACGGGGCGTTTGCGGCCGTTGATGTTGAGTATGAGCAGGCGTTCCACACTCCCGGCTGAGCGTGTCTGGGCAGTTGCGGAATACCAGGCGGAACTTGTTGCCGCGGCTGCACTGGAGGCGATGACGCCTTTGATGAATCGGCGTCGCGATAAGTTTGGATTCACGAGAATTACCCCCTAGCAGGTCATTCTACACGACCGCAGGCGCTGTTAAAGTGGTCGCGGCAGACGTGAACCGCATAAGGCGACGATGAAGATTCTCCGGGTGACAGGCTATCTGATAGTGCTGCTGGCGCTGATTGCGTGCCAGGAGGAAACCGTGCCGCAAGGATTGGCGGTGGACGCTCAGGTGCGTAACCGGGGAGCGGATAAGGCCCAGTGGTGGGATGCACTACCCCGCCCGGAATGGTCGGCGTTTGCGCGATTGGATGACGCTGCCGGCTGGTTTGAAGTCTATCTAGTACAACCGGGCGTCTTCGCGATCTATGAACCCGGACAATTCGAAGAAGTGATTTCCTATCTGATACTGGGCGAAACCCGGGCGTTGTTGTTCGATACCGGGCTTGGCATCGGCGCGATCGACGCGGTAGTAGCGCCGCTCACCGACCTGCCACTCGTCGTACTGAACTCGCACAGCCACTACGACCACATCGGCGGCAACCATCTATTCGACGTCATCTATGGTCCGGACAATGCGTACACCGCGACACGCGCCAGGGGGCTGGATCATGCCGCGGTGGCGGGAGGTGTGGCGGAAGGCTGGATATGGAAAGACACCCCCGTTGATTTCGATGCCACGACTTTCCGTTCACGGGGATACGCAATCAGTGAGTTCGTCGGCGAGGCGAGCGTGATCGATCTTGGCGGACGCCGACTTGAGGTTCTGCTGACGCCCGGTCACGCTCCGGACTCACTTTGTCTGCTCGACCGGGAAAATCGTCTGCTGTTCGTCGGCGACACGTTCTACCCGGCACCCCTGTATACGCACATCGCAGGATCGAGCTTTACCGATTACGTGGTGTCGGCAAACCGCCTCGCAACCCTAGCGCCAATAGTGGATTTTCTGCTGCCGGGGCACAATGTGGGACTTGTCGGTGCGGAGTATCTGTCAAAGATGGCGCAGGCCTTTGCCCAGATTGGCGATGGAGTGGCTGACTACATCGTCACCGATGGCAATCGGCAATATCAGTTCGATGGATTTTCCATCATCGTTGCAGGTACCCCGGCAGACGCTGTGGACTGAGTCGGCACCCGGGCTTCGCGCTGTGCCATTAGTTCGTTGATGTAGTCGACCGTGTTGCTTGCCTGGCGAATAAGCAGTCCTGGCACGAGTGCATGGACGAGACAGGCGAATCCGGCAAGCAGCAACCGAGCGCCGATATCAAAGGCGTGACCGGCGTGTTCGCCATAACTTTCGCCGATGTCCCTGGGATGCTCGAAAAACAACCTATCCAGCATTTTCAATATCTCCTATTCGCATTTCTTGCGCATTTGATCGAACCTGCGACCAGACCGTACCGTCAATCAATAACAGCATATTAACGCTGAGTTGGTGGCATTTTTTCCCATATTTTTGGGTAAAATCGATCTGATGTGGGAGATTTTTGCTCGTTTTGCCTCTTTTTCGAGAATTTTTACTTTCAGTCCCAGATATCGAAAAATTCCTGCAGCGCCTGCATCTGATTACCCTGGGCGGAAGACGGCACGATGATGGGTGTTTTGATACCCGCATCGAACCAGGCCTCTATGCCTTCACGGACCTTTGCAGCACTGCCAAACAGCGTGGTATCCGCGAGCCACTTATCGGACAGGCTCGCCGCCACCTGCTCCATGTCTCGCTCGGCCATGGCTGCTTCGACCCCCTCCATTTCCTCCACGTAGCCGGCCTCTTTCCAATAGTTCCGATAATTCGGCAGCGTGGCATAGCCGGTCAGCGTGCGGCGATTCACCGCCATGGCGGCGGCTTCGTCGTCGGCGATACAGGTTGGAATCATGTTGCCGATGAAAAAATCGTCACGTGTCCGGGTCTCCGAGTCGAGTACGGCAAGTGAATGTGCCATATGCGAACGAGCGCCATTGGCGAACACCATACCCTGGCCGATTTCCTCGGCGAGATGGATCATGCGGTCGCGCAAAGTCGCAAGCACGATGGGTGGCATCTCGCCGGCTCTGGGTACTGCTTTCAGGTCTTCGATGAATTTACGCATGTCAGCGAGTGGT
>JAPUFN010000435.1 GCA_027293665.1 Gammaproteobacteria bacterium
AACGTTCTATCTGGATGGCGGACATCAAACAGACGCATCCCCGTCCGGGAAGCAGCATCTGCAATCGCAGGTATCGAACTCAGTCGGGTGTGTAAACCGCTCGCAATATCCATCCCCTGTTCTACCGCGGCCACGATCACCTCGCTCCAGCTGTCGGGCAGCACACCACCTGGGCTGACAGTACCGATCACCAGTGTCTTCGCGCCTTGCTCCACTGCTTCTACAACATCGAGATCGGGAATTCCGAGATCCGCCTGACAATCCGGCAAACGCAGTTGACCCAGCGCCCATTCAGGCCGCCAATCCACGATGCCCTGCCCGGTCTTCGCCGCCAGCGAGTCTTTCGCATCGCCAAGGTAAATCAGATAAGGCGGGCTGAACTCCATTTCGTGACCGCTAGATATCCGCTGTCGCCACAACGTAACCCGGTCGAGCCGCCAGCCTTTCGAAGTACGCAGCGGCGTGTGGTGGAAGCGGTTCAGACAGAAACCGTTGCGCCAGCATCAGTGAGTAGCCCAGCATAATGTCGGCCGCGGAAAATTCGTTTCCCAGAACATAATCATGATCTGCCACAGCCTTGTCTAACGCTTCAACACAAAGCTGCGCACGGTCCTGCATTTCGGCAATGGCCACAGAGCTCTGCTGATCTTCGGGTAAAGATCTCCGGTGGTTGACGATTTCGCCAAGCGGCCTGGCGAATGTCGCTTCGGCAAACCAGCTCCATTGCAGATAAATAGCATGTTCAGGAGTTCCGGCTGCGGGTTGTAGACGCCCCTCGCCATATCTGTCGAGGAGATACTGGACCATGGCGCCGGACTCGAAGAGTGCAAAGTCGTCGTCGATCATGACCGGAACCTTGCCCACCGGATTCAGCGCGCGCCATTCAGGGCTCGAGCGATACTCCAGCGAAAAGTCGACCGGAATCAGCTCGTAGGCGAGCCCGAGTTCTTCGCAGGTCCAGATCACTCGGATGGAGCGCGTTCTTGGAACGTGATAGATCTTGATCATCGGGTCCTTCACGCAGCCTTTGGGACCGTCAGTCTATTGATTTAGGCACTGATCTGGTAGCGATTCGGTCGACCGGGAGAACGCGAGCGATCATTCAGTTTTTGCTTCAGGTACTAGTCGATAAATTGTCCGACCACGGATAAACAGCTTTGTAATTTCAGGGTCGCTCACTCGAACAGCCGTGGCTCGATACACTGAATCTCCCAACTTAATGCGAACATCCTGGTTTAGTTTCAGATATTTGTGCCAACGTCGGTGTTCTGCCGCGTCAATGTACAACTCGTTGTCATGCAGGAGCACCCGCAGATTCACCGAGTATGGATCCTCCGGCCTTACTTCAAGCTGCAATAATTTATATTGAGCAGCGAAGATAAACGAATCGGTATCGCTCACCGGTCCTGCAAGAGTACCTCCACTGAATATCAAGACGGGGGACTGGCAGGCGACTACCCAGACAATCCCGAATAACATGAACGACAACTTGATCATCTAGATGTTCAGCGACTCGTTCAGCGCCGAGATGTACGCCGGCCCTATGCCACAACAACCACCGATGATCGTCGCACCAAGTTCGAGCCATTGTCGGGTGGCCGCGACGTATTCTTCGATCGAAATTTCCTTATAGGAGGACTTCACATCACTATCGAGTGTCCAACCTTCCGGAATGTGCAGCCGATTTGGATAAGCCCCGATTGGTTTGCCCGTCAGTGGACTCAGTTCTGCTAACCCTGCGCTGATCGCCTCGAGTGAGGTGCAGTTGAACAAGAACGCTTGAACGTCGAATTTATCGAGCGCAGCGTACGCATCGGTGATGGTTTCACCACTGCGCAACCCACCACCCGGTTCTTCATCGAGCGACCATGAGACAAAAACCGGTTTATTGCCTGCGCTGATCTCGGTTGCTGCAGTGACAGCGTTGCAGGCTTCACGTATGCAGGACATCGTCTCGCAGATGAAGAGATCGACGTCAGCATTAACAGCACTTGCGATAGCACGGTAGATGGGAATCGCAATTTCGTCCGCTGGCACCAGATCTGCACGGTAGCTTTCATCGAGCGGCGGCATCGAGCCTGCGACGAGAACATCATGCTCAGATTCGTCCGCAACCTCGCGCGCTATACGCGCGGCAAGAGCCGAGAGTTCCTCGAAGCGTGCTTCCAGTGCGACCTTCGACAAATAGCTCGGTATCGTCGAGTAGGAATTGGTGATGATGATTCTGGCACCGGCGGCGATGTAGTCCCTGTGCACCTGCGCAACCATATCCGGCGCATCGAGCAGCGCCTGCGCAGACCAGAGACCGGAACGCGTGGCGGCGTTCCGCTTGATCAGCTCTGCACCCATCCCACCGTCGAGTATCGTGATCATGTCTCTAATGGTCCGTGTGCGAGGTTGGCTCGATTGTGGACGTTACGGTAAACCTCCCGCCCCTGCCAGGCGCGGGTTCAACATCTGAACCCATACCGCTATGCTCAGGAAGGTTACAACCTGACGCTGAACAGAGGGGAAAGATATGAAGCAGGTCAGTCTTGGCGCACTCAAGGTTTCCGCAATTGGCCTGGGCTGTATGGGAATGTCACAGGCCTATGGTACGGCGGATCTCGACGAATCTGAGCGTACGCTCAATCGTGCCCTCGATATCGGCGTCACGTTTCTCGATACCGCCAATGCCTATGGCGTCGGCCACAACGAAGAACTCATTGGCCGCGTGCTCAAAGATCGGCGTGACGAGATAGTTCTCGCCACAAAATTCGGAATTTTTCGCGACGCCGACGGCAAGCGCACCATCAACGGTCAACCGGAACAGGTTGCCGCGCGCTGCGATGAGAGCCTCAGCCGGTTGCAAACTGACGTCATCGATCTGTATTACCTGCATCGCCTCGACCCCACTGTGCCAATCGAAGATACAGTGGGGGCGATGGCAGAACTTGTGACTGCCGGTAAAGTCCGCTACCTCGGTTTGTCAGAAGTTTCCGCCGCCACTCTGCGCCGGGCCCATGCAGTACATCCAATATCAGCAGTGCAATCCGAATATTCGCTCTGGACTCGCGACCCCGAAGCTCATGTGCTTAGCGCTTGTCAGGAACTCGGCGTGGGTTTCGTGCCCTTCAGTCCGCTCGGCCGGGCCATGCTTACCGGGGCACTTGTCGATGAAGAGTCGATATCCGGCAAGGGGGACATGCGCTCCAGCATGCCGCGCTTTCAGGGCGAGCGTTTCATCGCAAACGCGACACTGGTCGCTGAGTTATCGGTCATTGCCGAAACCAGAGGTTGTACGCCTGGCCAACTCTCACTTGCATGGCTCCTCGCACAGGGTGACTACATCGCGCCGATTCCCGGCACCAAACGGGTGAAATACTTAGAAGAAAATGCAGCAGCGGCCGATCTGCAACTCACCGCAGAAGACGTGGACGCGCTGGACGTACTGTTTGCAGCCAGCAACATCAGCGGTGACCGCTACGCACCGGCGGGTATGCGATCGTTAGATCGCGATTGATCCGCCTATAGCAGATGCGCCTTGAACCAGGCCACCATGGCGTGGGTCGCCTCCGCCCGATGGCTGGGAGTGCGGAACCCATGATCGCCGCCTGCG
>JAPUFN010000436.1 GCA_027293665.1 Gammaproteobacteria bacterium
TTGACCAGCACCGGCGTGCCCAACAGCGATTGCCGATCGACCACGCGGGCAGGTTCGGCAAGCAGTGGCGCGGAAAACTCGGGAAAAGGTTTGTTGAGCAGCGCCGAAGGCAACTGGTGCGGATCGTTCAGTTCGAAACCGGCGTAGCCGAAGGCAATGATCGTAAGGAAGATCACCAACGGCAGAAAAAGCCGTGCGCGCCTCACGTCACCCCGCCGCGATCAAGTTCTGCGCAATCATGCGCTTGCGCAGGCGCCGGTAACGCGCGTCAGCGATCGCAAGGCTCCCACCGAGCGCCATCAGCAGTCCGCCCAGCCAGATCCAGCGGACAAACGGCTTGATCTGGATACGCACTGCCCAATCGCCGTCACCGAGCGATTCACCCAGTGAGATGTACACATCCCGCAGTAATCCCGCGTCGATCGCCGCTTCGGTCATCACACTGCTGCTGGCAAAATATGATCGTTTCTCAGGCTGCAAGGCAAAGCGGTTAGTCCCATCGCGGACGCTGAAGGTGCCACGCTGTGCCACGTAGTTCGGCCCGGAAACCTCTGCTGCGCCGTTGAATTCGAATTCCATAGTGCCGAGCACGACAGTATCTCCAGGGCCCATCCGCAGGTCTTTTTCTATGGACAGCTGGCTGGTCAGGGCAACCCCGAGCAGCGCCGCTGCAAAGCCGAAGTGTGCCAGCGACATGCCAACATAGGCCAGTGGAATCCGCGTTACACCCTTGCGCAGCCGGCCGCCGAGATCCAACAGATGACTGCCGACAATCCAGAACGCAAGCACCAGCGTCAGCGCAATCTCCCAGCGCACAGCGCCGGTGGCCAATAATGGTACTGCGATACCAAGTACCACACTTGCAGCAAGAACCCAGCGCAATTGGCGATAGGCCTGAACGGCGGACGTCCGCTTCCAGTTGAGCGCGGGAGCGATGCCGAGTGCCGCGGCCAGCACCAGCATCAGAGGTACGAAACCGGCGTTGAAATACGGCACCCCGACCGAAATTTTGTCGCCACCGGTCACGGCCTCGTAAGCAAGAGGATAAAGCGTACCTAGCAACACGAGCGCCATCGCAATGATCAGCAGAATGTTATTCAGGAGCAAAAAGGCTTCACGACTCAAAAATTGATAGCTGATCGAAGAGCGGATAACCGACGCCCGCGCGGCGTACAACAGGAGGGACCCGCCGACGACGACGAAGAGAAATACCAGTATGAAAATGCCACGGGTCGGATCAACGGCAAACGCATGCACGGAGGTCAGCACGCCTGAGCGGACAATGAACGCACCCAGCAAGCTCAGCGAAAAGGTCGTGATCGCGAGCAGCAACGTCCAACTTTTAAAGGCACCCCTTTTCTCCGTTACGGCCAGGCAGTGCACGAGTGCGGTGCCCGCAAGCCAGGGCATGAAGCTTGCATTCTCAACCGGGTCCCAGAACCACCAGCCGCCCCAACCGAGCTCGTAGTAAGCCCACCAGCTGCCAAGCGTAATGCCAAGCGTGAGGAACGCCCAGGCGATGTTCGTCCAGGGTCGTGACCAGCGAGCCCACGCAGTATCCAGTCTGCCCGACAACAAAGCAGCGATGGCGAATGAAAACGCGACGGAAAAGCCGACATAACCGGTATAGAGCATCGGTGGATGCACGACGAGCCCGAAGTCTTGTAATAACGGATTGAGATCCGATCCTTCCGCCGGTGTCATCGGCACCAGACGGTCAAAGGGATTACTGGTCCACAGCATGAAGCTGAGAAAACCAAAGCTGAGCAAGCCCATGACGCCTAGCACGCGGGCCAGGAACGTGTCGGGCAAGTCGCGCCCTTTCACGGCAACAGCGAGCGTCCAGCCGCTCATGATGAGCGTCCACAACAGAAACGATCCTTCGTGCGCGCCCCACACGGCGGAGAATTTGTAGTACCAGGGCAGTAGTGAATTCGAGTTTGCCGCAACATAGGCAACGGAAAAGTCGTCGTTAACGAACGCGTAAGTCAACGTGGCATACGCAAGTGCTACAAAAACAAACTGTGCCGCAACGAAACTTGGTGTGGCCGCCATCACACGCTGGTGGCCGGAGGCGCCACCGGCGAGCCCGAAGAGTGTCAGTAGTACGGAGAAGCCAAGCGCGATAACTAACGCAAGGTGGCCAAGCTCAACGATCATAATTCAAGAGATTCCGTGCGGTTCGTTTGTCAGGGGACATCCCCGCGAGTTCCGGCGGCATGTAGTTTTCATCGTGCTTTGCGAGCACCTGGCTGGCCTGAAAAACACCATCGGACCCCAGTTGACCCTGCACCAGAATGCCCTGCCCTTCACGGAAAAGATCCGGCAGGATGCCTCTGTAGTAGACGGTGAATTCCGCTCCCTGATAGTCAGTGAGGACAAACGCGACATCCAGGCCGTCCGCGCGTCGCGCGACACTGCCGTCAAGTACCATCCCGCCTGCGCGGATCTGCGTGTCAACTGGCGCGCCACCACCCACAACCTGGTCAGGTGGATAGAACACATTCAGGTTTTCATTGAGTGCCACGAGAACGAGCGCGACCGAGATGCCTGCGCCTGCAAACAGAAACACGATAATGATGAGTCGATTCCGTCGTTTGGGTCTCACTTGCCTGCCTGCTGAGTCTCCGTTGACTCTCTTGTTATAAATTTGCGTCTGTTGCCGCAGCTTGCGCTGTTTCATTGCGCCGGACTAACGCCTGCGCCTCGCGCAGAAAACGTTTACGCGCCAGGCGCACACTCAACACGTTGGCCAGCACCACGGTGATTGTCGACCCGTATGCCAGCCAGACATACAGTCCATGCCCCCCCATTGCCAGAAACTCAGCGAATGAATCAAAGCTCACAATCGACCACTCGTGACAACTTCCTGCACCCACTGAGTCGAGTGTTCGCGCTTGAGTATCTCCAGGCGCAGGCGGCCGAGCAGATTGGCGCCAAACAGACAATACACGCCCAGCACGTTCACCAATAGTGGCATCCACATGATCATCGGCATGCTGGGCGCTTCGGTCAGCGTGAAGCTCGCCGGCTGGTGCAGTGTCAACCACCAATCGACCGAATACTTGATGATGGGTATGTTAATTGTTCCGACCAGCGCAAGCACCGCGCAGGCACGCCCGGCGGTTTCCTGCCGTGGGATTGCCTGGCGCAGCGCGTACAGCCCGAAGTAGAGAAAGAGCAGTACGAGCATCGAGGTCGTTCGCGCATCCCAGACCCACCAGGCACCCCAGGTCGGTCTGCCCCAAACCGCCCCGGTGAACAGAGAAAGCGCCGTCATCGACAGTCCAAACGGGACGATCGCGCTCAGCACCATGTCCGCCAGCTTCATGCGCCAGACCAACAGCATGAATCCGGCCACACCCATGACGATGTATGCCGATTGGGCCACGAGCGAAGTCGGCACATGGATATACATGATGCGAAAGCTGTTGCCCTGCTGGTAATCGGCAGGTGCGAAGGCAAGACCCCACAGCGTCCCGGTGAGCAGAAGCAGCAGTGCCAGCCCACCAAATATCAACGGCCAGCGCCGACTCATCTCGAAGAACCATCGCGGCGAACCCAGTCGATGCCACAACTGCTTTATACCCATCGTCTACGACTGCTCCAGTGCGATCTTCAAAGCGGCTTGGACCGCAAAAGGGGTGATTGTCAAAGACACCATGCTTATCACGAGAAGCCAGTATATCTGGCCTGCAGTGTCCATTCCCCCCATCTGCTGCAAAACGGCCCCGGCACCGAATATCAGAACAGGCACATATAAGGGCAGCACCAGCAGCGCCAGCAGCACTCCACCACGGCGTAAGCCCACGGTCAGCGCCGCACCTACCGAACCGATCAGGCTCAAGGCCGGCGTACCAACCAGCAAAGTCGTCAACAAAACAGGTAGAGCGCTGCCCGGCAGGTAGAGGATCAACGCCGCCAAGGGGGCAAGAATGGTCATCGCCAGCCCGCTGAACAACCAGTGCGCTGTCACCTTGGCCAGGATTGGCAGAAATCCCGGTCGCGCCAGGAGCACAACCTGCTCCAGCGTGCCGTCCTCGTAATCCCGGCGAAAGAGCCCTTCCAGAGACAACAGATTCGCCAGCAACACCAGCACCCAGATGATGGCTGGGGCGTAGTCCCGCAGGGCTTCGCTGCTGCCACCGGTACCAAGGGCAAACAGGGTGATGCCCAAAAATAGAAACACCAGCGGATTCGCAACTTCTTCGAGGCTTTCGAACATCACGATGAATTCCCGCCGCAGTTGGCGGTAGAAGAGCTTCATGACCCACCCAGGCGCAGGGTAACGGTGTCGGCAAGTCCCAGGGGTTGATGGGTAGCGCAAACCACCGCGCCACCCTGTGCGCAATGTGCCACGATCAGTTCGCGCACCAGCACCTGGCCGCCGTCATCCAGAGCGGTAAACGGCTCGTCGAGCAACCACAACGGTGCCTGACACACCAGCAAACGAGCCAGGCAGACGCGCCTGTGCTGGCCGGCCGAAAGATTCTGGCAGCGCACCTCCTCATAACCACTCAATCCAACCCGGGCGAGCGCGGCCAACGCAGTATCGGCACTGTCGGTCAACCCTTGATACCAACGGAGATTTTCCAGCGGTGTCAGCAGTGCGCTGACACCGGGCCTGTGTCCGACAAAGAGCATGCCTGACGCGACGATCGAGCCTTCGTAGTCGGGGAACAATCCTGTGATACAGCGCAGCAGCGTCGATTTGCCGCTGCCATTGGGGCCTGTCAGCTCAACGCACTCACCTGTTTGTACCTGCAGGTTGAGATGCGCAAACAGTTCACGCCCTTCTCTTGTACAGGCTACGTCCGTGATGTCGAGCAGCGGGCTATTCATTCTCCGCAAAATCGGCGACAGACAATTCAACCGAACACCC
>JAPUFN010000437.1 GCA_027293665.1 Gammaproteobacteria bacterium
TCGATCCTGCCATCGGCGCCGAACGATTCATCCGGCAAGCCGGTGTCGGCATCCAGCGACCACAGATACGCGTTGTTGGTGCCGATCAATATCCGCCGCTTGGCACCGTCCTCCCAGTACGCAACACCTCGATGATTGAAACCCAGATTGGCTGGCCGGCCGGATTCCCACGTCTTAGTGTCGAAAAGCCAGTTCTGTTTACCAGTTGCTGCGTCAAGCGCCACAACCTGGCCAAGCGAAGTGCTGATATAGAGTGTATTTCCAACTTTGATCGGAGTGCTCTTGAAGCCGAGCGGAGTGAACTCGGGATTGGACTCGACCATGGCGTTATCGACCGACTCCCAGACCCAGGCAACCTGCAGGTCACGAACGGTCTTTGCATTGATCTGGTCGATCCGAGCGTATTTCGATGACCCCTGGTCATTGGCGTAATGCGGCCAATCGTAGTCGGTCGAGCGGGCGTCAGTCTCAGGGGTATCTGGCGTGCAGGCGCTTGCAATGAGCGCAGCTGACACGACAAACGCGGGCATGCTGAGGTGTCTCAATTAATCACCCAATCTATAACAAATTAATAAACGAAAAATTCAAAGATGACCTGACGAAACATCGGCTCTCATTTCACATGAGAGCCGATGCAGCCAGTCGGTGGATAAGCGGCTAGTTCTGGCTCACCGTAAGAAGTGCTGCCTCACTCTCAGCATCGTAGTCTGCATCGAGACAGATCACCTCCAACACACCACCTTCCAGTGCAGGCGGTGGAATGGGGTTGTTCGACAGGCAGATGTGGCCTTCATTGCTGAAACTCATGTCGCGGGTATAGGTGCCTGCCAGAGGAACCGGATAGACGACAAAACGCTCTTCGCTCGGAATAAACCGATAGATGCGATCGGTCATGTTCTCGTTGAGCCAGATTTCCTGCGTTTGGGGATGCACACCCAGGGCGTAAGGTGCAGGCCGGTAACCTTCGGCGAATTCCGGCATCACGTAGACTGTACTTTCAAATCCATCGACGTCGATTCGAGCCAGTTCGCCTTCCGAATAGCCGGTCACCCAGAGAATGCCTGCTTTATCGAAATGCATGCGGCGCGGACCACGCACCGGTGAATCGTATTCCGTTATTTCCAGTGTGACAGGATCGACGCGGCCGATCTTGTCGCCGAAGAGCCGGCCGTACCACATTGAGTCATCGATAGGGTTGATGTCGATGCCGTAGGGTTGTGTACCACCGGAGATGCCGCCCGGTACGACATGCGGCAAGTCCAGAATTTTGAATGTTCCGGCGATGGGATCCAGTCGGCCAACATTTTCGGAGCCTGCCAGTGTGAACCAGACAATGCCTGCAGCATCAACCCGAATGGTGTGTGGATAAACCGCACCTGAGTCACGCGGGATTTTGTGCGAAGCCTCCCACTCGTTGGTGTCCGGATTGAACACACCGATGCTGGTGCTGCCGGTGTTGGTCACGTAGTACTTACCATCAAGCCCCATGTCCAGAGAGTGCGGACCATGCCGATCGGTCGGGTTGAAGAGACCCACGTTGCTGCCTTCATTCGGGTTGCCTTCATGAAACTTCATGGCAGCGCCGTCAGCCTGCAGTATGTACTCGGACTGACCGGTGCGTGGATCCGTTACCACCATATGGTCGAGGCCCTGATCCACTGTGTAGATCAGACCGTTGGTCGGGTGAACGATAGAGTCATGAGGCACGTAGGCTCGATCCAGGGAGTATTCATAAATCTTGGCTTTACCAAGCAACTCATCCAGAGGAAATACTGGCCGCACCGATACGGGTTTGCCGTCAAAACCTTTCGACAGAATGACCGAGCGCTCGTCTCTGAGATCCGAATCGAAGTTACCGACCATCCGATGCATCCGCTCAATGGTGACCGCCCATGACTCAGGCGTACGCGGAACGCGGGTGAACGGATTCCCCAGCTGATGGCACGACAGACAATCACGCTGAAACTGATAACGGTTGAAATGGGCATCGTCACCGGTTTCGAACGGCAAATTACCAAAGTGATACGCAGCAGGCAGGCTATCGGAGATTTCCTCATCGCCGGTCATGGCGAACATCACCAGATCTTCCTCGGCCTTCGAGGCGGCAGCGAGTTCGACCGTACCTTTAGCATCCCGGTAATAGGGCGTTCGGGCGCGGATGCTCAACGTGCCGTGCAACCGCGTTGCCAGCTGATACTTTCCTTGCGGACTCGTGTAGACAGATTCCGAAACACCGGTGACAGCATCGGTAACCCGGACCAGCACACCCTCGAGCAGCTTGCCATCTGAATCTTTGATCGTGCCGGTCAACATACCCGCGGACAGCGGTAGCGAGATGCTGGCTGCCATAAGCAAACCGATGCTCATGCTGAGTTTGTTCATTCGTTTAGATCCCCCGAAAGTTCTGAATTTGTCGTGCCGATAGTAGAATTAGGTCAGCCCGCCATCTTACAGCAACGCGGTGGCGCTGAGAATGCCGGATTGGCAGCGCCAGACTGTTCGCAAATCGCTCGGATGTGTGGTTCATCCACCGATGCTGTTTATCGGCCGCCTGCGCGGTACACTCAAATGCTCAGGTAGTAGCCACTGCGGCGGTAAGGAAGACGCCCCACGGGAACGCTTATGTCCGACGCGAAGGTCAAAGGCCTCTACAGCGAGCTGACGATCATCAACTATTCGGCGATGTATATGCCGGTGTCCATGGTGCTGTTGCCGCTCGCAGTCTACGTCCTGCCTTACTACGTCGAGCTCGGCATCAGCTTGTACACAATGTCGGCAATCATCCTCATCGCACGACTATCGGACGCCTTCACGGATCCTCTGATCGGCGTTCTCAGCGACAAGACCAAGCACCGCTGGGGCCGGCGTAAACCCTGGATTGTTGCCGGCGCGCCGCTGCTCATGCTCTCGCTCTACATGCTGTTTGTGCCACCGGAGGCTCCTTCGGCATGGTATTTCGGATTCTGGGTCGTGCTCCTCTATCTCGCCTTCACGATCGTCGATCTGCCGTATTTCGCCTGGGGTGCAGAGTTGTCCCCCTTATATGATGAACGCACCAAGATCACCGCACGCCGTGAGCAGTTCCATTTCGCTGGCACCGTCACGTTCAATCTGCTGCCGCTCGCGGCCGCTACTCTGATCTACTTCTCACGAGCGGATTTGACTTCCGTTACGCAATTCATTGACACGTTCTCCGGCGAATTTGTCAGCATCATGCAGGAGCGCGCCGGCCACATCGACGTGATCCTGCAATGGCTCGCCAATTTGGTGCTCGTGCTGATTCCGGTTACCTTCCTGATGGCTCTTCTATTCGTGCCGGAACCTGCCCAGCAGGTCATACCGCGGCGCAAGCCGACGTTTCTCGCAAGTCTGCGGGTCGTCAGACGCAACGGTCCCTTTGTGCGGCTGATGGTCTGCTACACCGTCAGCGTTCTGGGTGCGGGTATGACGGCCGTACTGTCTTACTTTTTCGTGAAGCACGTGATCGGTGCCGGCGAGCTCTATCCCATCTATCTGCTGGTGTACTACTTGAGCTCGGTCCTGGGCCTGCCAATCTGGACGCGATTGGCGCGACGTATCGGCAAACACCGTGCTTACAGGGTGG
This sequence comes from Gammaproteobacteria bacterium, assembly GCA_027293665.1. Lineage (GTDB taxonomy): Bacteria > Pseudomonadota > Gammaproteobacteria > Pseudomonadales > Azotimanducaceae > SZUA-309. The sequence goes on from JAPUFN010000437.1 coordinate 3,605, forward strand.
CGATACTGTGGTTTGCGTTCTGGGCTTCGTGGATTCCATTCATCCCATCGGGGATGTTCGGCCTGTTCCTCGTCATCATGTGCTTCAAGGGCTCGGCAGTTGGCGCGCTGCTTGCCATTCCGGCCGCAATGGCAGCTGACGCGATAGACATCGACTCGGCTCGAACCGGCCAACAACGTGCCGGACTCTATTTCTCCGTTTGGGGTCTGCTCAAAAAAGGCGCCAATGCGCTCGGTGGCGCGATCGGCCTGGCCGCCGTTGCCTTCATCGGCTTCAATGCTCTGGCCGACCCGCAACTGGCAGGCACCGTCGACGGCAATTCGAGAAGCTCCCTGATCTGGCTTGCGGTGCTCTACTCGATCGTCCCGGCCGGCTTCAAGCTCATTGCACTACCTTATATCTGGAAGTACCCGCTCACCGAGGAGCGACAGAAGCGAATTCGCGCTCGGCTGGATCGTCGCGGGGTCACCGTCCAGGTGCAGAGCACCCCCGTGAAAGCGGGCGGTTGAACACGCTGGCTGCGCCAGCCACATTCTCCATGCGCAAATTCGTCACCACTCGACTGCCCGTCATACTTTACTGCCTCGTCGGGCTGGGATGGCTGTTACAGGGAGTCAGATACCTGGGCGCGACTGAACTCATGCCCTACCACCTGGCGGTGCTGGATGCGGCCTGGGAAGGTCTTGGCCCGGAGCATCAGACTCTGATGCTCGGACTGCTGAAAGGTTTTGGTGCCGGATCTTTCGGCGTGGGCCTGGCAATCCTGTTGCTGGCGCTACTGCCGTTGCGTGCTGGCAGGACTTGGGCAAGATGGGCGGTGTTCGTGGTCGCTGCGACCTACACGGCAGCACTCCTTTACGTGACCCGCTTTGCCCTCCTGCCTGGCGCGGTGCCGATCACCGTCACGGCAACACTGCTCGGTCTGGTCGTCCTTGCGGCGGCGTGTGCATTGTTTGCTGACGCCTCTGGCGATCGATGACCGTCTCAGATCGTGTATCCCTCCTCGGTCAAAGGCATTTTCCGAACTCTGTGCCCGGTCGCGGCAAAAATCGCATTCCCTACAGCTGG
>JAPUFN010000438.1 GCA_027293665.1 Gammaproteobacteria bacterium
CAGATCGGCCGGAAGATTGGCCGGGCGACTGACTGAGCGATTCAGCAGAAAAAGTGGCACAGGCCATTTCGTGGAGCAACCGCCAGTGGTGCCATTGTGCCGGATGACTGCGAATTTCCACTTCGGCGAACGCAGCCAGGCGTTGGATCTGCAGGCGCACGTGCGCAGGTCGATCGGCGGTGGCCAAGCTGGCAGCAGGTTCTACTTTCTGCGCTCGAGCCTGGAGAATGCCTGCAGTATCGAAGTGTGAATAGATCGGTAGAGTTACGGCGTTGCCCGCCAGCGCCATCTGCGCGGGCCCCTTGACCCAGTGGAGTTCGCGGCCGCAGAAGCTTATTGGCTGTGTTGCGCCCCAGCGTGCAGACAGATCATGCATGGCAACGACCACCTGACCGTGTCGCAAGGCGGCAATCGCCTTGCGTACCGGACGCTCATCGTGGCGGAGGATCTCAAAGCGGATTCCCGCCTGGCTGAATTGCCAGAACGCACGTTGTTCCTCTGCACTTGCCGCTTTGCGACGCAATAGGTAAACCGTTTTAGCCCGCAGAGCGCCTGCGAGAGACGCGAGGACCTGAAGATAGTTCCCCATGTGAATACTCGTGATGAGGATGCCGCGGGTTTCCTGCAGCAGGTATTGCTCCACAGCCACTTTGCCTGGGAAGTTGAGCGGTTGCTGGATTCTGGCGCGCGATGACCAGCAGGCGTGACCCAGCGCTCGATAAAAGAACCAGTCCAGGGCTTCTGCGCGCATGGTGTGTTGCGGCTCGCCCAGCGTGTTGCACAGCAGGGCGGCGCAGGCGTCGATCTGCTGGCGATCAATCAGGCGCAGGATGAACCCTCTGCTCAGCTTGCGCTGCGCGCTGAGTCCAAGGCCAAGCCGGTTGCAACGTACCAGCCAGGTTGCCAGCGTTCGCAATGCCTCAGCTGTCTTCCGTGAAGGGTGTAGGTCCAGTGCTGGTGAGAGCCATGCCTGCGCCGCCAATACCAACTCCGTGGATGCCCGTCATGGTCATCGTCACCCGGCCAAAAGCGATGTCGATATCGGGACCGGCCCAGACACTCATGATGCTGCTGGAAATGCTGCCGCCGCTGACCAGAGCGACTTCAGCCGTTGTCAGCTCTCCTATTTGTGCTGCCTTTTGCAATTTCGTTTGTGATCTCATTTTGTCGTCTCCTGGTCGATCCTGCTCGCCTGCGCGGCATTCGTGGATTGTCGATTGCCGGCGGTCGATTGATCTGTATGGCTTCTTTGTATCGCAAGTAAGGTCCAGCGCCTGAGCGATAGCGCCGCGGTAGCGCGGCCGATAAGGCGGTCTGGCTGAAGGAGAAAAGAGCTAGAGAGTCAGTTCAATCCTGTAGAGCCTGCCGCAGCAGCTCGTTGACCTGCTGTGGGTTGGCTTTGCCTGCGCTCGCCTGCATGACCTTGCCGACAAAAAAACCGAAGACTTTTTCCTTGCCAGCCTTGAACTGCGCCACCTGAGCAGGATTCTCGGCAATGATCTGCTCGATGATCCCGCTGATGGCGTCACTGTCGGTGACCTGGCGCAAGCCCTGGGCTTCGATGATCGAATCGACCTCGCCGCCCTCACGCCACAGAGTATCGAAGATGGCTTTGGCGATCTTTCCGGAGATCGTTGCATCGTTGATGCGCGCGATGAGTTTACCGAGCGTGCTGGCGGACACGGGCGCCCCGGAGAAGGCCATCTGAGACTTGTTCAACGCAGCGCTCAGTTCACCCATTACCCAGTTTGCCGCAAGCTTTGCGTCCCCGGCTACGCGTTCGACGGCTTCGAAGTAGTCCGCAATCTCAGGATCCTCCGTCAGCCAGGCTGCATCGTAATCACTCAAGCCAAACGCCTCGCTGAAGCGCGCTTTTTTGTGCACCGGCAGTTCAGGCAGCTCTGCTCGAATGCTTTCGATGTACGCAGGTTCGAGGTGTACGGGCAGCAGATCCGGGTCCGGGAAATAGCGATAGTCATCCGACAGCTCTTTGCTGCGCATGGGTCGTGTCTCGTTGCGCTGGGAATCGTAGAGTCTTGTGTCGCGTGCCACCGCACCACCGCCTTCGAGGATCTCGATCTGACGTTCGATTTCGTATTCGATCGCGAGTTCGACGAAGCGAAATGAGTTGACGTTTTTTATCTCGGTGCGCTCGCCCAGCTCCGTTTGCCCCAGCGGCCGAACGGAGACGTTTGCATCGCAACGCATGCTGCCTTCGGCCAGGTTGCCGTCGCAGATCTTCAGGTGGCGCACGAGGCTGTGGAGTTGTTTGAAATAGGCCACAGCTTCGGCGGCGCTGCGCAGGTCCGGTTCGCTGACGACTTCGAGTAACGGCGTGCCGGTTCGATTGAAATCGATCGCTGTGAGGCCGGGGTAGGCTTCGTGCAGAGACTTACCGGCGTCTTCCTCGAGATGGGCACGGGTCACGCCGATGGTGCGCGTCGCTGCCCCGGCCACCTGAATAGTCAGCTCGCCACGGCCGACGATCGGCCGGGCGAACTGGCTGATCTGATAGCCCTTTGGCAGGTCCGGATAGAAGTAGTTCTTCCGGTCGAATATTGAGTATGGGTGAATCTCTGCGCCGATTGCGAGCCCGAACATGACAGCCATGCGCACGGCTTCTGCATTGAGCACTGGCAGCACACCAGGTAGTCCCAGATCGATCGGGCAGGCCTGAGTATTGGGATCGGCGCCGAACGTGGTGGCTGCGCCTGAGAAAATCTTGCTGCGGGTTGCCAGCTGAACGTGAACTTCCAGGCCAATGACGCTTTCCCACTGCATCACGCCGACTCCGGGTGTTGCTGGTGCCACTGCGTTTCGCGCTGAAAGCAGGCGGCGGTTTGCAGCAGCTCGCGTTCGGCAAAATGCCGCCCGATCAGTTGCAGACCCAGCGGCATGCCGGCAGAGAAGCCGCACGGGATGGACAGTGCCGGCAGCCCCGCTAGGCTTGCGGGGATCGTGAATATGTCCTGCTGGTACATGGCGACAGGATCATCACTCAACTCACCACGCTTGAATGCAATGTCCGGCGTCACGGGGGCTAAAAGCAGATCGACCTCGTCGAAGACCTCGAGAAAATCCTGCTGGATGAGGCGCCTGAGTTTCTGTGCCTTGAGGTAGTAGGCATCGAAGTACCCGACACTCAGCGCGTAGGTTCCGGTCAGAATCCGGCGCTTGACCTCGGCCCCAAAACCCTCGCTGCGCGAGCGCCGATACAGATCCTCCAGCGACTGGGGATCTTTACAGCGGTGGCCGTAGCGCACGCCGTCGAAGCGTGACAGGTTGGTGGACGCTTCGGCACCGGCAATTATGTAGTAGGCCGGAATCGCGGCGGCTGTGTGAGGCAGAGAAACATCCTGCACGCTGAAACCCGCTGCTTCGAAAACTTTGCGGGCCGCATCCAGAGCGTCCTGGGTTGCGCCGAGATCCTTGTAGTACTCCACGGGCAGGCCCAGTCGCAGCCCGCTAGCGGGGGCCAGTGGTTCTGCACGCATGGTGTCCAGCCAGGTATCGCTGTGTTCACTGCAGGTGGAATCCCGGGGATCGAAACCGGCCATGTGCGCAAGAATGACCGCAAGGTCTTCCGCTGAACCGCCCAGCACGCCGCCTTGATCGAGGCTGGAGGCAAAAGCCACCATGCCGTAGCGGGACACGCGTCCGTAGGTTGGTTTGAGACCGGATATGCCGCAGAAAGCAGCGGGCTGCCGGATAGAGCCGCCGGTGTCGGTGCCCGTTGCAACCGGCGTCAGGCCTGCCGCAACCGCTGCTGCCGAGCCGCCTGATGAGCCGCCGGGTACCCGCGTAAGATCCCAGGGGTTTGCCACGCTGCCGTAGTGGCTGTTTTCGTTTGACGAGCCCATCGCGAACTCGTCCATGTT
>JAPUFN010000439.1 GCA_027293665.1 Gammaproteobacteria bacterium
CGTGGAATTCGTTACTGCGCCAACAATTGTTAACGCGCCTTTGGGTGTGTGGAAGGAGCAAAAATGACGAAACCGTTTCGATTTGGCGTTCAATCATTCAACGCTGAGTCTGGTGCCGACTGGGCTGCCAAGGTACAGCGGGCTGAAGCCCTTGGATTTTCGGCCTTTCACCTCGCGGACCATATTCTGGGACCGGGGCCGGCACTGGAGAAGACGAATCATCCCGTGCAGGGTCTGGCGGCAATTCCTGCGATGGCGTATGCAGCGGCGGTCACGGAGACTATTCACATTGGTTGCCGGGTTTTCTGTATCGACTACTACAACCCGGTGGTGCTGGCCAAATCGGCGATGACGATTGACATGCTGTCAGGCGGCCGCCTGGAGCTTGGCCTGGGTGCGGGCTGGTTGCGCGAAGAGTACGCGGCCATCGGTCTTGAATTCGATGAACCGGGCACGCGAATAGACCGGTTGGCAGACGTGGTCGAAGGTCTGAAGGCATTTCGTGGCGCGGGTCACGCCAACGTGTCCAATACGACGATCAAATGGCGTGATTTTGAGGGTCTGCCGAAACCGGTCTCCAAGCCACCCATCATGATCGGCGGTGGCAGCCCACGCATTCTGAAACTGGCCGGCCGCGAGGCGGACATTGTCAGCCTGAATTTCAATAACCGGGCAGGCGTTATCGGTCCCGATGGCGTGCAGAGTTCTTCTGAAGAAGAAACTCAGAAAAAAATCGGCTGGGTGCGCGAAGGGGCTGGTGAGCGGTTCGATGAGCTCGAAATAGAGATCGGCGCGTACTTCACGTTCGTCATGGACGATGCATCGGCAATGTTGGCGAACTTCGCCGGGATGTTTGGTTACTCCGAAGAGGATATGGCACGTCATCCGCATGCGCTGTTCGGCAGCGTAGCGGCGGTCGTCGATGAGCTCGAACGGCGCCGGGAGTTGCACGGCATTTCCTACGTCACCGTTGGCGAGGATGCCATGGAGGCGTTTGCTCCGGTGGTCGAGCAACTCGCGGGCAAATGAATGCGCTGACACTCTTTTTGGCAGGAATCACGCAGTTACTCAGTGAGGAACATTGAATGAGGATGAGGGGATGACGACGATAATTATTTCGGGCACGGTCGATCTGCCGCCGGAAAATCTGGAAGCAGCACTCGCGGCCGGTAAGCCGCTCATCGAAGGCGCGCTGACCGAAGACGGTTGCCTGGATTACGACTGGTGCATCGAGCCCACGCATCCCGGTCGAATCAGGGTGTTCGAACGCTGGGAGAGCGAAGAAGCACTCGCGGCACACTTTCAGTCCAAATGGTATCTCGAGATGCGCGATACCATTGGCTCGTTCGGACTCATCGCAGCCGACACTGCAAAGTACCGTGTGGATCTCAGCGAACCGGTGTATGACCCGACGATGACCCCCCGCGCCGATTTTTTTACTGCGGAGGATTGAGCCGATGATCGAAGACGATATGGCGATTCGAGACCTCGTCTACCGTTACGCCGATGCGGTGTGTCGGCGCGATGAGGCGGCATGGGCTGATACCTGGGCCGAAGACGGACTCTGGTGTCTGCCGGGTGCCCCCGAAGCTCACGGTAAGGAAGCAATCGTTGCTCTATGGGTCGGTGCGATGGCGGGATTTCCCTTCGTCGCCCAGATCGTCAATTACGGGACGCTGAAAATTGATGGTGAGCGTGCCAGTGGCCGCTGGTACCTGACAGAAGACATCAAGTTCGCCGACGGTGGTGGCATGCACAATATCGGCAGCTATCAGGATAAGTATGTAAAAACCGCAGACGGCTGGAAGTTCAGCGAACGCCACTACGCAATCCTCTACAACGACGAAGGCAAGGGTGACATGAGCGGCACCAGCAATCCGTATCCGGAGCTCATCGATTGACCCAGTTGTTCGGCCAACGCGCTGTAGTGGTCTTAATCCTGCACCGCTATACTAGCCCGCTTTTTTCAGCGGCATGCCGCGTTAAATAATGGGTGGGGCACAGCCATTAGCGAGGGAACAGCCATGAGCGAGAGAACAGCCATGAGCGAAAGAACTGAACGTAGCGGACTGCAGGTTGCAACCGAGCTCGATACGCTGGTGGCGCAACGGATAGCGCCCGGCACCGGGGTCGATGTGGCTGAATTCTGGGAGGGTTTTGCAGCACTTCTGACCGAACTGCAACCACGCAACGCAGCCCTGCTTGCGCGGCGTGATGAGCTTCAGGCACAGATCGACGAATGGCATCTTGCGCGCAAAGGCCAGGCGCTGGACCCAGCAGAATACAAAGCGTTCCTCGAAGAAATTGACTATCTGGTGCCGTCACCTGAGGCGTTTACCATCTCGACGACCAACGTTGATGAAGAAATCGCCCAACTGGCCGGGCCGCAACTCGTCGTGCCGGTGATGAATGCAAGGTTCGCCCTCAATGCGGCGAACGCCCGCTGGGGCAGCCTTTATGACGCGCTCTATGGTACCGATATCTTTCCCGAGGAAGCGGGTCGCGAGAAGGGCACAAGTTACAACCCCGCGCGGGGTGAACTCGTAGTTGCATGGGCAGCTGCATTTCTCGATTCAACCGTGCCGCTGGCGGATGCCAGTCACAGTGAAGTCATTGCCTATGGCATTGGCGAGGCGGAAGGCAGGCGGCAGTTACGCGCAGTGCTCGACAATGGCGGGAATACATCGCTTGTTGACCCGGCGCAGTTCGCGGGTTGCGTCAATGAAGACGACCCGAGTTGCATCCTGCTGGTAAATAACGGCCTGCATATCGAAATTCAGATTGACCGCGGGCACAACGTCGGCCAGGCGCACCCCGCTGGTGTGAAGGACGTCTTCTTGGAAAGTGCGGTAACCACGATTCAGGATTGTGAAGATTCCGTGGCTGCAGTGGACGCCGCGGACAAGTGCCTCGTTTATGCTAACTGGTTGGGTCTCATGAAGGGCGATCTCGAAGAATCGCTCGACAAAGGCGGGCGCACCATCGTGCGACGGCTGACTCCCGATCGTGAGTACATGAGTCCGACGGGTGAGCCGCTGGTGCTCCACGGGCGCAGTCTCATGCTGATGCGCAACGTGGGGCATCTGATGACCACCGATGCGGTGCTCGACGCGCAGGGCAACGAAACACCGGAGGGCTTCCTCGACGCGGCTATCACCAGCTTTTGCGGGATGCATGATCTGCAGGGCAATGGAATGGTGAGCAATTCGAGGACCGGCAGTATCTACATCGTAAAGCCGAAAATGCACGGCCCGGATGAAGTCGCACTCACTTGTGATCTGTTTGGCCGGGTCGAGGAGATCCTTGGCCTCCCGGTCAACACGGTGAAAGTTGGAATCATGGACGAAGAACGGCGCACCACAGTGAATCTGCGCGCCTGTATCAAGGTTGCGAAAGACAGAGTGGTGTTCATCAATACCGGATTTCTCGACCGCACAGGAGATGAAATCCACACAAGCATGCAGGCAGGCCCCGTGCTGCCGAAGGAGACTATCAAGGCGCAGCCCTGGATTGTCGCCTACGAAGATGCCAACGTGGATGCGGGGCTCAGCACCGGTTTTCCAGGTGTGGCCCAGATCGGCAAGGGCATGTGGCCGAAGCCCGATGAGATGAAAGAAATGCTCGAAGTGAAGAGCGGCCATCCGCTGGCAGGCGCCAACACCGCCTGGGTACCGTCGCCTACAGCTGCCACGCTACATGCAACGCACTATCACCAGGTGAGTGTTGCCTCGCGCCAGCGGGAACTTACATCGCGGACTCCGGCGAGTCTGGACGAGATTCTCCGTATTCCGCTTCTGGGCGGCGAAAATCTATCGGCTGAAGGTGTCCAGGCGGAACTCGACAACAATGCCCAGGGCATACTGGGTTATGTCGTCCGTTGGATCGATCAGGGTGTTGGGTGTTCGAAAGTTCCGGATATCCATGATGTCGGTTTGATGGAAGACCGGGCGACACTGCGCATTTCCAGTCAGCACATCGCCAACTGGTTACACCACGGTATCTGCTCCGAGGAGCAGGTGCGCGAAACCATGGCGCGGATGGCCGCCGTGGTGGATGAACAAAATGCCGGAGATGCGAACTATCGTCCGATGGCGGCCGACTTCGACGCCAGCATAGCATTCCAGGCCGCCTGCAATCTGGTGTTCAAGGGATTAGAGCAGCCCAACGGCTACACCGAACCCCTGCTGCACGCGATGCGCCGCGAAGCCAAGGCTCGATACGGCAGTTCTTAGGCGTCGGTCTGCCATGCTGGCAGCAGTCGGTCTGCCATGCTGGCAGCAATCGGTCTGCCGTTCTGCAACGCCGTTATTGATTCAGCGCAACGTATTCTTCGACTTCGGGTAGCCGCTGATCGATGGCGGCTGGTTTTTGCGAGCCCAGATGCACAACGAGGCGATCAACACCCAGATCGCGGAATTCACGAATCGTATCGCCATCCACACTGTTGGGGGTGATGATAATCTCGAAATCGTCACGCGAACGGCCTGCGGTGCGCAGCGCGGCATCCAGATCGCCGAGGATTGCCCCGGTCTGTTGCGGATTCAGCGCAAAGCCATACCAGCCAGCGCCGAATTCGGCCGCGCGCCGCAGAGAACGCTTACCGTGTCCGCCCACAATGATGGGAATGTGCGGTTTCTGGACGGGTTTTGGGTCCATGCGGCAGGCTTCGAGTTGAAAGTGTTCACCGGAGTAGCTGATGACGGGTTCTGTCCATAGCCGTCTTATAAGCTCAAGAAACTCATCGCAGCGAGCGCCACGGTCTTCCCAGCTGTAACCGCAGGCAATGACCTCCTCCTTGCACCAGCCCACACCGATTCCGAAATCGATCCGACCGCCGGAAAGCCAGTCGAGCGTTGCGAATTCCTTGGCGGTGTAAATGGGATTGCGTTGCGGCAGCAGGCAGATGCCTGTGCCGAAGCGCAAATCGGTCGTGGCGCTGGCCAGAAAGCCGAACGTGGCGACGCTGTCGAGCAATCCGCCGCCTTCCGGAACCGGTATCCTGCCATCGCGTGAACCCGGGTAGGGGAACTCCATCTCATCGAAGAGCACGACGTGCTCTCCCATCCAGAGCGATTCCACGCCCGCTGATTCGAGCCGTTGCCCGAGATCGCGCACCATTTCGGGTGTGCTGGTCGGAGACATGAAGGTGGCGAAGAGACCGATTTTCATGGTGGCGATACCTGATTGGTTATCTTGAAAGCTGCGTGCCGCCGATCTCATTTGACTTGCGACACAAGCAATGCAGTATAGCGGCTCAGGATAAGAATCGAATCGAAGGATCATGACATGGCTAAACCATTTCCAGACCACCCCAATCTCGTTGGCGGATTCGCCCCGCTGCAAATGGAGTGCGACGCTGCGGATCTCGTGGTTGAAGGTGAAATCCCGCTGGAGCTCAGTGGTGCGTTTTTCCGCAACGGTGCGAACCCGCAGTTTGCTCCACGCGGTGACTATCACTGGTTTGCGGGTGATGGAATGGTGCACGGCTTCTACCTCAAAGAAGGCAAGGTCTCTTATCGCAATCGCTGGGTGCGCACGGTGAAGTGGCGGAAAGAAAAGGCGGCTGGTAAGTCACTCTTCGGTGCATTCAATCCAATGGATGCCGACGAGAGTGTGCAGGGCATGGAGACCGATGGCTTGGCCAATACGAACATCGTCTGGCATGCCGGTAAATTGCTCGCGCTCGAAGAGGCCCATGCACCATTTGAGATGGATCCGGCAACGCTTGAGTCGATAGGACCATACACATTCGATGACAAGCTCGTTGGGCCGATGACCGCGCATCCGAAAGTGGATCCGGAGACCGGCGAGATGCTGTTTTTCGGCTACAACGCGGATGGCATGATCTCTGAACACATGGCATTCCATGTTGCAGACAAAGATGGCAATTTGATTCGATCGGAGACATTCAAGGCGCCTTATGCGGCGATGGTGCATGACTTCATGATCACGAAAGAACACGTGATCTTTCCCATCATGCCTCTGACCGGGTCCATGGAGCGCGCAATGTCCGGGG
>JAPUFN010000044.1 GCA_027293665.1 Gammaproteobacteria bacterium
AAAGCCCGCCTCGCCTGAGTGCTTACAATTCATCACGGCGGCCGGGACTTTCTCTGCTATCGTTGCCCGCAGTTCGGATACTGATTTCCAGCAACTGTAGTTCAAATCTGTAGTTCAAGGATAAGGAACGGCCTCTATGGCGACTCTCATTCCCGTCATACTTGCCGGTGGCACAGGCAGCCGCCTGTGGCCGCTGTCCAGAGCACTCTTTCCCAAGCAATTTCACACGATCTTTGGTGAACGATCTCTGTTGCAGAATACGCTGACCCGGGCTGCTCGGATCACAGACGAACCGCCGATCATCGTCTGCAATCACGAACATCGCTTCCTCGTCGCCGAGCAATGCCGGGCAATCGGTATTGACTGGCGGCGCATCATTTTAGAACCCGAAGGCCGCAACACGGCACCTGCGATTGCGCTGGCTGCGCATGATTGTGAAACCACGCCGGATGCTCAGTTGCTGGTGCTGCCCTCGGATCACCTGATTGAAGAAGAAGCCGCCTTCGGCGCTGCTGTGGCGTTAGCGCTTGCGGCTGCACAGGAGGGTGGACTGGTCACGTTCGGCATTCGGCCGAGCCATCCGGAAACGGGTTACGGCTACATCTGCGCACCCGGAGCGGTTGTGGGAGAGCCAGCCGCAGCGGTGAACTCGTTCGTCGAGAAGCCCGATGCGGCTACAGCGCGGAACTATGTCGATTCCGGAGACTACTTCTGGAACTCCGGCATGTTCGTGCTGGGTGCGCAACGCTATCTCGAGGAGTTGCAAACGCTTTCGCCTGAGATGGCGTCAACGGTGCTGCTCGCGCATCAGTCCGGTAGTGTCGATCTGGATTTCTTTCGTCCGGGGGATGCCTTTCTGCAATGTCCCTCTGACTCGATCGACTACGCGGTGCTGGAGAAAACGGCCAGAGCGATGGTGGTGCCGGTGGGATTCGCCTGGAGCGATGTGGGATCCTGGTCGGCCATCTGGGAAGCCTCCGCGCGCGATGCAGACGGCAACCATCTGCAGGGTGACGTCTTCGCGGTCAACACCGAAAACTCCTATGTCCTCGCGCAGCACCGGCTCGTCGGCACCATCGGTGTGAACAATCTCGTGGTTGTTGAAACAGCCGATGCGGTGCTGATCGCAGACCGGGAGCAGGTGCAGGATGTGCGAACAATCGTCCAGCGCCTGGAAAAGTGTGGCCGCGATGAAACTGTGACACATCGAGAAGTCTTCCGGCCGTGGGGCAGCTTCGAGTCGGTTGAACGTGGCGAGCGTTATCAGGTGAAACGAATCAAGGTCAAGCCGGGTGAGCGTTTGTCTCTCCAGATGCATCACCATCGGGCGGAACACTGGATTGTGGTTCGTGGTACGGCGGAGGTTACCCGGGGCGATGAGACTTTCACGCTGGCTGAGAACGAGAGCACCTACATTCCACTCGGGGTGAAACATCGACTCATGAATCCGGGCAAAGTGGTGGTCGAGCTCATCGAGGTGCAGGTTGGCGCGTACCTGGGAGAGGATGACATCGTACGCTTCGAGGATGTCTACGGCCGCTGATCTGGGCGTAGCCATCACGCGCACGGGCCATCCCGGGCGTATGGTAACGTAAGGCGCTATGGCCGGTCGTATCCCACAATCCTTCATCAACGATCTGCTCGCTCGCCTGGACATTGTCGATGTGATCGATGCGCGGATCACGCTGAAGAAAGCGGGCAAGAACTATCAGGCCCTGTGCCCGTTTCACAACGAGAAAACCCCGTCGTTTTCGGTCAGCCCGGACAAGCAGTTCTATCACTGTTTTGGTTGCGGCGTGAGTGGCACGGCGCTGACGTTCCTCATGGAGCATGACCGGCTGGAGTTCGTCGAGGCGGTTGAAACTCTGGCGCGCCTTGTTGGTGTCGAAGTGCCGCGGGAAGCTTCCGGGCGACCCCAGCCCGATCACACCGACCTTTTCGAATTGCTTGCGCGGGCCGAGCGTTTGTATCGCACGCTGCTGCGCGATTGTGCTGAAGCGGTCGACTATCTCAAAGGTCGAGGGGTGGCTGGCGTAGTGGCGCGGGATTTCGGGATCGGCTTCGCACCCGATGAATGGCACACGGTAAGTGAGGCGTTTGCGGGTACGGCGGCAGAAGCGGACCTGTTGAAAGCGGGCCTCCTGACGAAGAACGACAAAGGCAACGTCTACGACCGGTTCCGTGGCCGCATCATGTTTCCCATTCGCGACACTCGTGGCCGGGTGATTGGGTTTGGCGGCCGGGTGATGGCGCAGGACGCAGGCCCGAAATATCTCAACGGCCCTGAAACTCCGGTGTTTCACAAAGGACGCGAGCTCTATGGCCTCTTCGAGGCGCGTAAGGCCCTGCGTCGAATCGACCAGCTGCTGATGGTCGAAGGTTATATGGACGTCGTCGCACTTGCCCAGGCGGGGATTGCCAATGCTGTGGCGAGCCTCGGCACAGCAGCGACGACAGAACATTTCCACAAGCTTTATCGCTACGCCGATGCCGTGATCTGCTGCTTCGACGGTGATGCCGCGGGTCGCCAGGCGGCCTGGCGTGCGCTGGAGAATGCGTTACCCACGCTTACCGAAGGGCGGCAGTTGAGCTTCATGTTTCTGCCCGACGGTGAAGATCCCGACTCGTTGGTGCGCAAGGAAGGTAAGGAGCCGTTTCTACAGCGGGTACAAAAGGCATCACCGGCAATCGAGTATCTCTTCGCCCGGCTGGCGGAAAATCTGGACCTGCGCCAGCTGGACGGTCAGGCGAAGCTTGCAAGTCTTGCATTGCCCTTTATCGAGCGGGTACCCGAGGGCATCCTCAAACAGTTGATGTCGAACCGACTGGAGTTGTTGACCGGGTTCACCGCGGAGACTGCTGCCCGGCCACGCGGTAGCCCTCGCACCTCGTCCAGCCAAACCGCAGGGCAAACCACGGCCAGCGCGCAACTGTCGGCATTGAGCCGGCGTCTGCTGCACTACATCCTGCACCAGCCGGAAGTGGCACGCGAAGTGCCCGAGTCGCTGGCAGAAGCCGTCGAAGCGCTGGCTGCGGAAGATGCCTTCGCGGAAATAGTCAACTATATTGTTAAGAATCCGGGAGTGGGGCGCAGCGAGATACTTGGGCGGTATGCGGGGGAGAAACTCCATTCGGTGCTCGTTGAGCTGGCCTCGCGACCCACTGGCCTCGCCGGAGAGGCTATGGCACAGGAATTCTGCGAAGGTTTGGCGCAGCATGTGGATCTGGCCGCACGCCGCGGCCGCCAGCGCCTGCTGGCGGACATGAAGGAAAATCCCTCGCAGCAGAAATTGCGTGAATTCTGGTCGCTCAAACAGGATCAGGCCGCACGGCGCTCCGGAGGGTCGCAGCCCAGCGGCTCCAAGGGGAATCCCTGATTGCGCGAACGGTCCAACATACCTGGAAAAACCTTTGTTTGACCCCATGTAGACGGGTATACTTGCGGGTTGGTCTGGCCGCAGCCTGTGGGAATGCAAGTGGGCCGATATCAAGAGTCATAAACGAGGTGTTATGAGCAAGCAAATCCAACAGCAACAATCAAGACTCAAAGAACTAATCGCAAAGGGGAAAGAGCAGGGATACATAACCTACGCTGAAGTAAACGACCACCTGCCGGACAACGTCTCAGATGCGGATCAGATCGAAGACATCATCCGCATGATCAACGACATGGGCATCACGGTATACGAAACCGCACCGGATCCCGATGACCTGTTGAGCTCGGAAGAGAACACCGCTGATGAGATCGCAGCCGAAGAAGCCGCTGCAGCACTCGCGGCGGTCGAAACCGAAGCCGGTCGCACGACCGATCCGGTACGCATGTACATGCG
>JAPUFN010000440.1 GCA_027293665.1 Gammaproteobacteria bacterium
GCAGCAGATGTGGCCGACGGTAGCGGCTGCGATCGAGTTCGTCCTGGGCCTGCAGGCACCGACCGGCGAGATATACTGGGCCTGGGATACTCGCACCGGCATCAACAAAGACGCCCTCCTCACGGGCTGCAGTTCCATCTACAAGAGTCTGGAATGCGCTATTGCCGCAGCCGATGCGCTCGGCATCCCCGCGGCTGACTGGAGAGCACGGCGCGAGGCCCTGGCAATTGCAATCACAACAATGCCGGAACGCTTCGACCGGACCTGGGAGAGCAAAGAGCGCTATTCGATGGACTGGTTCTACCCGGTACTCTGCGGCGTCATACGCGCAGATGAAGCTCGCTCGCGTTTGAGCGAGCGTTGGGATCAGTTTGTCGAAGCGGAACTGGGGTGTCGCTGCGTATCAGATCAGCCCTGGGTCACTGTCGCAGAATCCTGCGAGTTGACGCTTGCCTGCCTGGCTGCTGGCGAACAACGCAAGGCTGAAGATGTGTTCGAATGCCTGTCTCGATACCAGGCCGAGGACGGCTCCTGGTGGACGGGTTACGCGTTCGAAGACGAAGTGATGTGGCCCGATGAGCGGCCTACCTGGACGGCTGGTGCAGTCCTGCTGGCTCTGGACGCGCTGACCGACCATACGGCCGCCGCGGATTTCTTTCTGACTGATCACTCAGCCAACGCGCTGGAGAACGCCAAGCGTATGAGTCGAAGGTAGGGCTTCGAACAAACCCGAATTCTCCGCGAGCTGGTAGATTTTGTAGGGAGCCTGGCCACCATCGGCGGGATCGGGAAATATGTCATGGATCGCGAGGTAGCCACCCGTCATCACATGCGGTGCCCACGTTCGATAGTCAGCCAGTGCGGCTTCCTCACTATGTCCCCCGTCGATGAATACACAGGACAACGGCGTCTGCCAGTTCCTTCCCGCTAGAGCAGAGCGCGCTACCAGGGGCACTACCGTGTCTGTCAAACCGGCGCGATCCAGCGTGCGGCGAAACTCCCGAAACGAATCAAGCTTATCGATCGCAGCATCGAATAACTCCGGATCATGATATTCCTCACCCACCTGGTGCTCTTCGGATCCGCGATGATGGTCCACGGCGTACAGGACCTGCCCGCAATCGCGACAGGCCGAGCCCAGGAAAACCGTTGATTTGCCGCAGTAAGACCCCACCTCGAGGAGCGGACCGCGCAACGCGGCAACGGCTGCCAGTTCAAAGAGACGGGCACCCTCCAGCGGGTCGAGGAAACCTTTGACGGTCTCCGGATCAATAGTCAGGTTCATGCTACCGCTCGTCGGAATTCCAGAAAAAAGATGCCAAAATCGTGCAGATCATCATTGCAATTTCAACTCGCGACACTAAACTTCGCGGCGCCACAGTTGTCATCGTTTACCTGTTAGCAATATTACTGGTGAAACTCGAATTTTTGAATCTAGTTTTAAATGCACCTGAAAAGATGTTGTTTTGAACGTAGTACGGACGTAGTCATGTTTAAGATCAAAGAACGCTCACCCTCCCGGGCAGCAAAAGCCAAAGAACGACACGAAGAATACCGCGGATCGCTCGTGGGTTTCAGAACTGGCGGCAGACGCGGTCGCAATGAGCAGACAAAAGACAGAGATTCATTTGTGCGAGGCTACAACTAGCAGCAAGTTTCTAATCCGCTGCTGGTAGTCGATCGACTTCTGATTGAGCTTAAGCTCAAACTCTTTCGATCAGAAAAAAAACGATGAGGAATACTGCTGGCAGTAACAAGCCGACATAGGCGAGCAGGTTCAGCAACTCATTGCGTTCTTGTTCCTCATTCAGCGAAAAGCGGGCACCCGCAGTGAGCAGAAGCGCACCTCCGCTCATGAATGAAATAACAAGTGTCAGGATTAGAGCAGCCATAACTTATGATGCTTCGCACTACATCTGATTCAGTTGCAGCATACCCCGCGGTTTGGCATCCGTCAGGTCGCAAATTTTTTCGTAGTTGTCAGCGATGTCTTCAACGCTCGCGTTCGTGCCGAGATTAACTCCGACGTTCTCAACGATGCAGGCGATGGAGTACTGACCGCCCTGCGCCTGCAGGATGACTCCGTTTGGCGCGTCTTCCGTACACAGGTACACGACAGCCGGTGTCACGAGTTCTGGCCCGAGAGCTGCCTGCGCGCTCTCCGGGATCAGGTCTTCGGTCATTCGCGTCGCTGCAACGGGCGCAATCGTATTCGTGTGAATGTTGTTTTTCGCACCTTCGATCTTGAGGCTGTGCATAAACCCGACCTGCCCGAGTTTCGCTGCACCATAGTTTGTCTGGCCGAAATTGCCGTAGAGACCCGTCGGCGAAGTTGTCATGACGATCCGGCCGTAATTCTGTTCGCGCATGATGGGCCAGACGGCTTTCGTGACATTCACCGCACCAACGAGGTGAACGTCCAACACAATCTGGAAATCATCCAACTCCATCTTGGCGAAAGACTTGTCCCGCAGAATGCCGGCGTTGTTGATCAGAATGTCGACCCGGCCCCAGGCGCTCATGGCATCATCCACCATACTCTGAGCCCCTGATCGGTCCGCTACCGAACCACCATTCGCGATTGCCTCACCGCCGGCAGCTTTGATTTCCTCTACCACGTCCATTGCAGCGTCGGAAGAACCTCCCGTGCCATCGACCGCACCACCAAGGTCGTTTACCACAACCCTGGCGCCACGCTTCGCCAGTTCAAGTGAATGACAGCGGCCAAGACCACCACCGGCTCCAGTGACAATGGCAACCCTGTCAGTAAATGAATAACTCATCGAACCAGATCTCCTGAAAAGAAAATTCCAAGCGCACAATTTTACCTCATCGGTGCTCGCACACCATGATCGTGTGTAGCACCGTTAGAACTCTAAGGTCGTATGTCGAACTGTACCGGCCCGGTCAACGTGTCGAGCAACGGCTGTACCCAGTCGATCCACTCGCACAGAAAGGGCCGGGTCTCGCGCGGATCGATGAGTTCGTTGACCGCGAACGATTCCGCTCGAGGGAACGGTGAGCGCGCCTCCCGCAGCCGGTCTTCGAGTTCTTTGCGCTTTGCATCAGGATCGGGGGCTTCCGCAATTTCACGGCGAAAAGCCACGGCAACGCCGCCTTCGAGCGGCAGTGCGCCGGATTCCACGGAAGGCCAGGACAGGACGTAGGTGTTTTCCGAGAAATGCGCAGCCGTCGCGACACCAAACCCTTTGTGAACGAGGATGGATGCCCAGGGTACGCTGGCTTGCACAGCGGCAGCGACCGCCGCCATGCCATAGCGTATCGTCCCGGCTCGCTCTGCCTCGGGTCCAATCATAAAGCCGGGCTGATCGACAAAGTTGACGATGGGCAGATGGAACATATCGCACATCTCGACGAACCGGCGATATTTTTGCGCGGCTTCTGCGGTCATTGCCCCGGCATAGTGCGTGCAATCGTTACCAAGCACACCCACGGGCTGACCGTCAAGCCGGGCCAGCGCAACTATCTGGCTCGGGCCGTAGGTCGCGCCAATTTCGAACACCGAACCTGTATCCATCACCATCTCGATGATGGCGCGCATGTCGAACGGTGCGTTGGAGTCTTGCGGCACGATGTCGAGCAATTCCTGCTCCATGCGCTCCGGCGAATCCTCGCAGTCGGTCCTGGGAGCGCGCTCCCAGACGTTGCTCGGTAGGTAGCTCAGAAACTGCCGGATCTGGCGAAAAGCATCGTGTTCATCTTCGGCAATGTTGTCGACAATTCCACTCACCGAATGCACATCCACACCGCCCAGCTCATCTTTCGTCAGACGCACACCAAGCGCTCTTTCGACCAGGGCGGGACCGCCGATCAACACCTGGGCCGTGTGGCGGGTCATCAGCGAGAAGTGAGAGGCGACAAGCCGGCCGGCCGGAAACCCGGCAACTGCGCCCAGCGCAGCTGATACGATCGGTACCTTACCCATCGTATCCGCGATGATTTTGAAGCGCGGTTGCGCGTAGACCGGCTCACCCACGGTGCCACCGCGGCGCCCGGAGCCCTTAACGCTGCCACCACCACCTTCCAGCAGCCGCACCAGCGGTAGCTTGTAACGCGCCGCAAGGTGTTCGGCATAAACGCTCTTGCGCAAACCGGCGGCATTCGGCGAGCCACCTTTCAACGTAAAGTCTTCACCGCCAACAACGATGCGCCGCTGATCGATTTTGCCGAATCCAACGACGTAGTTCGCCGGCACATAACCGGTCAGCTGATCGTTCTCATCGTACTCAGGCAAAGCAGTAGCCTTACCCTGCTCCTGGAACGATGCCGCATCCAACAACGCATCGATGCGCTCGCGAACGGTCAACCGGCCTTTGGCATGCTGCCGGGCAATGCTTTCGGGACCACCCTGTTGCTTCGCAAGATGACGCCGGCGTTCGATCTCACGTACGTCGTTTTCCCAACTCATGACTGCTTTGAGCCTCAGTCCGTGAAATCGGGCGAGCGATTTTCGAAATTGGCTTTGATCGCTTCAACCTGATTCGGCGAGCCGATCAGTTCGACCTGCAACTGTGACTCCATAGCAAGCCCGGTTCGTTCATCCGCATGCCAGCTTTCTTCGAACAACTGCTTGCCTGCACGGATCGCATCCGGCGACTTCCCCGCAATTTCTTCGGCCAGTGTCATCGCCGCGGCCAGTGGATCTTCACTGACATGAGTAACCAGGCCGAGCGCCTGCGCCTGTTCGCCGCTGAGGATGCGACCGCTGAACGTCAGCTCCTTGGCCACGTCCATAGGCAGGATGTCTCTGAGGGTCTGAGTGATGCTCATATCCGGAATGAGACCCCATTTGATCTCCATGACCGATAGTTTGGCATCAGGTGCTGCGAATCGGATATCGGCGCCGAGCGCGATCTGGCAACCACCGCCGTAGGCAACACCATGGATCGCTGCGATGACGGGCACCGGCATGCGCTTCCAGACATAGGCCGGGCGCTGCGCGTGATTCTCGGGTCGCTCGTCACGCGACAGCAGGGTACTGGTGGGATTGCGCTCGCCACTGCTGCTGTCCGCCATACCCTGAAACCCTGACATGTCGAGCCCCGCACAGAAGCCTCGACCGTTGCCCGACAGGACGACGACCCGTACATCTTTTGCCTGGGCAAGTTGCTCACCCGCCTCGATAATCGCTTTGAACATTTCAGGATTGAGCGCATTGTATTTGTCGGGTCGATTCAGCCGGACATCCGCTATGCCCGCTTTCATTTCAATCGTGACAAGATCAGCCATCGGTCCCCCTGAATAACTACGTCAGGCGTGCACTACGCCCACGCGGGATAAAAAGCCCAGAACGAGCTAAGTTACCATGCCCGCTGCGAAATTACTGACGCCCTCAGTCGTCGCTGTCGATGACGGCAACGATTTCTTCCTCGTCAACGGCAGCCTCGACGGTGACCCTCAGCTCGCTGACAACTCCCGCTACCGGACTTTCCACAGGAATCTCCATTTTCATGGACTCAAGGATGATCAGGACGTCTCCTGCCGCCACTCGCTCGCCTACCGCAACTTCAACTTTCCAGACACTGCCCTGAACTTCGCTCTCAACTTCATGCCGCATCGATTACCCCTTTGCTCACTCGATTCAAAAAACGCGGCAGATACCCTGTATCGATCTGCCCCGCGAGAAATTCCTCGTCCTGCAATATACCCAGCAACAACGGAATGTTGGAATGCACGCCCTGAATGGCAAAACCCTTCAAAGCAACGAGTACCCGGCCGATGGCCTGCTCGCGAGTGTTGCCGCGACCGATCACTTTTGCGAGCAATGGATCATAGTAAGGTGAGACCCACTGGCCTTCCTGATACCCCGTGGCCACACGCACTGCATGTAACCGTGGTGGCCGGAACACCGCAAGGCGGCCTGTTGAAGGCAGTTGTGTGACGGCGTGCTCAGCGTATATCCGCACTTCCAGCCCAAATCCCTGCCGCGCAGGCATTTCTGCAAGGCGCTCGCCGCCGGCTAATCTGATCTGTTGCGCCACCAGATCCACCCCGGTGACAACTTCCGTCACGGCATGTTCCACCTGTATACGGGTGTTCATTTCCAGGAAGCCGTATTGCGCATCCGCAGTGCGCAGAGTCTCGACGGTGCCGACGTTGTCATACCCCAGGTCACCCGCCAGGGCTGC
>JAPUFN010000441.1 GCA_027293665.1 Gammaproteobacteria bacterium
AAAACAGGGCGACACCATGCCATAGTCGATCTGAGGGTCAACCGCGGGCTGCTTCGCTTCTCAGGGTTAGCAGCCACTTCGCCTACACCACAGGTCTCGCGGCGCTATCCCGGCGCCATACAAACCCTTACACGAGGGCAACATTTTTCGTGATTCCCATCACATATCTGAATTTGTGGCAACACTAAGGTGGCTCTCGAAGACACGGGCAGTAAGAGCTGCAAATGGATCGTTCAGGAGTCGCAGAGATGAACATACGACTGAAAGTTATCGGAATACTCGCCACGCTGTTGTTTGCAACGCTGGGTTACAGCCCGGCGATGGCACAAGCAGCGGATACCGGTTGCTCATGCATGTGCGTCGAAGGCGCTCCCGACTGGGTATGCGTAGATGCCGGTCCGTTCGTGCCGAGCGCACCTACCTCCTGTCTGGCCAAGCAGTGTCCGAGCGTTGAAGCACCGCCCGTTGTGGAGGAGGAGGTCACTGCACCCGCAGCCGGACTCGTCTGCAAGAAACGCTCAGTTTATCGACCTGATCTCGGCCGCTACAAGCGCCACAAGGTCTGCAAGCCGGCGCTCTCGGATGAGCAACTGGCCGCCCACGACGAACGCCACGAGATGTGGCACCAGAAAGTCGCAGAAGCGCATGCCAACTGGGACAGCAAGAAGACCCGCAGTCACAAACGCTACGGTCGCAAGCATCACAGACGCCATCATGACGACGACGGCCGCAAGCATCACGACGGCCGCAAGCACGGCCGCAAGCATCACGACGGCCGCAAGCACGGCCGCAAGCATCACGGACGCCATCACGATCACTCCGACGATTAAGAGGATCTGCAAGCGACTCTAAACGATCCCCCAATCGCTGCCACCGATCCCCCCTTCCCACTCTCCCCCGGTGGCAGCGGTTTCCTCTCAAACTCCGATCTGACGATCGGAGTTTTTTTTGCCTGCAATTTGGGGACAGGTGCAATTTGGGGACAGGCAGCAATTGCCGGTTGCAGACCAAATATATGCAACCGTTTGCCGAAACTCGGCATCTATACCGGTAACACCTTCAATAATCAGTCAAGGATCCGCTAAAAATGGAAATGCTCATCCCAATCGTCGCGCTTATCGTCAGCGGCATCGTGCTGGTCTTGTTCTTTTACTTCCGTCACCGTACTCGCAGCGAAATCCAGCTCACCGTGCGCGCTGCCATGGAACATGGCCAACAACTCACACCCGAGGTACTCGACAGCCTCACGGATTCGCTCAATTCCCGCAACGGCGATCTGCGCCGTGGCGTGATCTGGATGGCCATCGGTGGTGCAATCTTCGCTTTTGCGACGTTGCTGGATGCGGAAGACGCGGTCGGTCCGCTGATGGGCATCTCGGCGTTCCCATTTCTGGTTGGCCTCGCCTACCTCGGGTTGTGGTTCTTCCTGAAGCGTAAGACTGATTAACGCCTACCGCGCAGCTGCATGCTCTAATGGCTCAATGGAGCTGAGTGATGAAGCCCTTGTGCAACAGGCAGTCGGTCTCAACGATCTCGGGGCTTTCGAACAGCTGGTACGCCGCCACCAGCCGAGAATACTGATGTTGCAACGAAAATTTTCCGGCGACCGCGCCCTGGCGGAAGATCTCAGCCAGGAGACGTTCCTACGCGCCTGGCGCAAACTGGATTCGTTTCGCGGCACCGGTCGCTTCAGCGCATGGCTTGCAAAGCTCGCCTACAACGTCTTTCTGCAGCATATCCGCACTACCGGCGGCCGCCAGCAGGACATTTCGATCGACAATCAGGCAACCGCGGAGCTTGCAATGCCGCAGCCCGGTAACATCGACGAGCTAGCCGATCTACCCCGGCTGCTGAGTGTTCTGTCTTACGAGGAGCAACTCGTCATCGTGCTCAACTACGGGCACGGGCTGTCGAACACCGAGATCTCACAGGTTCTGGGCATCGCCCCAGGTACCGTAAAATCGCAAATTCACCGGGCCAAAGACAAAATCCGTCAGCGGTTCAACATTGTACCCAGCACCGGCACGTCGGTAGCTGGGTCAGCCAGGTGAGCGCGCAGGGGGCTGCGCCAGGAGGGTTTGATGTCTGATGAGGCAAACGACGGGCTCGATGACATTTTGAATCGAGCGTTCGCGCACGAATACGCAACGCTGGTCGACAGCGAATTCGTTGATCGTGTCTGCCACAGCATTCGCCAGCAATCAAGAATCCGGCTGCTGGTTCTCGGTATCGCACTGGCAATCGGCACCATCGTCTGTGCCGGCTACGTGCTGCCGGTCATCGCAAACATCGGCACCTGGTTGAGTCCCCTGACATCACTAACTAATGACACGCTGCTGGCTCTACCTGAACAAACGCTCATCACTCTTTCCGAAGACACGCTGAGGGCTCTTTCCGAAGGCACGCTGAAGGCTCTTCCCAGAGAAATTTTGCAGACCGCGCTGCCCATAGGTCTACTGATCCTGATCGCGCCGTGTCTGTTCTTCCTGGTCGACGATCCCATTTAGCGGTCCGCAGTCTGCCAACCCGTCCAGCCCGGGCCGCGCACCACCCGCCCCGGTAACGCGCCGGTGTGCTCGCCATCGCGTAGCACAAGCTCGCCATTTACCAGCACGAATTGCACACCGGTGGCGTAGCGATGAGGATCATCGAAGGTGGCATGATCCTGCACGGTCGCAGGATCGAACACCACCACATCGGCATAAAAACCTTCCAGCAACAGCCCACGCTCGCGCAGCTTCAGATTCGCCGCGGGCAGGCCGCTCAGTTTGCGAACCGCTTCCGCCAGCGAAATAATCTTCTCGGTGCGTACGTATTTGCCGATCACCCGGGCGAAATTACCGTAGGCCCGCGGGTGCGTGCTCTGCTTGAGAAAAACCCCCTCGGTTGCAAATGACCCGGCATCAGAGCCGAAGCTCACCCACGGCAGCGCGATGCCTCGGGCCACATTTTCCTCGGACATCAGAAAGTACACCACACCCACCCGGCTGCCATCTTCGATGACCAGATCCAGCGCGGTTTCCTGTGGACTTGTGCCTCTTTCCGCGGCCACGTCTGCCAGCGTCTGGCCAATGTATTTACGTAATTCGGGATTGCGAAAGTTCACCAGCAATGCGCCTTCTGCGCCAGCCTGGCGCAACAGGTTTTCCCAGTCATCGCTGCGCGCGGTCATCTCTGCAATCAGCCGGGCGCGGATTGCCGGATCACGCAGACGTTCGGCCCAGGCAGAATATCCGCCTTCCTGCACCCAGGGCGGCATAGCGGCATCGAGGCCGGTTGAACCAGCCGGGTAGGTATACATGTCGGCGGTAATCGCAAGCCCTTCGGCGCGGGCAGCTTCAACGCTGGCGACCACCGCGTCGAACTTGCCCCAGTTTTCCTGACCGCTCATCTTCAGATGATAAATTTCCGCCGCAACGCCCGCTTCACGAGCTATCTGGATCAGCTCATCGAGCGACTCCAGTAGCCGATTACCCTCGCTGCGCATGTGGGAGATGTACATGCCGTCATATTCAGCAACGACTTTGGCGAGCGCTATGAGTTCATCCGTGCGGGCGTAGAAAGCCGGGGCATATATCAGTGATGAACCGATACCCAGCGCGCCTTCCTCCATCGCTTCGCGTACCAGATCACGCATCGCGTTAAGTTCCACGTCGTTCGGCTGGCGGTTGGCATAGCCGAGCTGATGCACGCGGATGGTCGTGGCGCCAACAAA
>JAPUFN010000442.1 GCA_027293665.1 Gammaproteobacteria bacterium
GGAAACGCGATGGCGTGTATCCGCACCCGGCGCCGGCCGGATTCATCGGCGAGATTGATACGATCCACCTCGTCCACCACCGCTTCGATCGAATTACCGGTGAAATCGTCGCCAAAGACAAAGATGCTGATGCGCTTTTGCGGATCGTAGAATGTGGTTATTGCCGCCTGGATGCCTTCTACGGGGGAGGAGTTGCTGAACGGGTTCCAGGATTGCAGGCGTTGCAGTATGGCCTTGCGGCGACTTGCTGAATCTGGAATCCACTGCCCCTGATAACGCGGAAACATATAGTCGCCCATGTCATTCATCACCTGAATGCCTTTCACTCGCGGGTAGATGGCAAGTGTTTCATCGACCTTCCTCATTACCTGACCCCAGGCGGCATTGAACATGCTGCCTGAGGTGTCTATGACAAAAATGATGTATTCGCTGTCCACTGCGATCCCACCGACGAGATCGGTACTCCGCCGAAAGTCGACGCCGAGCAGCCTCTGCATCTCATCAGTAAGCGATTGTTTTGCCACTGCCAGCTGACTTGTCTCGGTCAGATTGACGTCGCGTTCTTCTATCGTGGTTGAAAATTGGCCCAGAATTCGAGTGAGCTCGCGTTCGAGCGCCGCCAGTTCCAGCAGGTTGACGTCAAGCTGATCTTCAGCGACGGTGACCTGGCGCCTCAGTTCCGTGACCTGGCCCTTGATTTCAAACAACGCGCGCTCGCGGTCCGCGACCTGACCTTCGAGGTTGATCTGGGATTTCTCCAGAACGATCGGCTCAACAGTCTTCGTGATCATCAACAGCAATATGATTGCACCGAAGCCGCAGCAGATTACGTCGAGAAACGAAACGCTGAATTCTGCTATTGGCCGCCGCTTTTTCCTTTTCACTGACGTCCCCCCTATGGCCAGTCTCTGGAGGGTGAGAGGAAGGAACCACCGGAGGTTCTCGCGAGATTCCAATACGCAGCGGCAGCCATCGGGTCGCCTTCCATCGGAAACATAATGACGTTGACCGGCACCTGGGCCGGCATCCGGTTGACGGCGTCGCGGAAGAGATTGAGGCGTTCCCGGCCACTGATCGTTGCGCTGCGCGGAGGCTTCGTGCCCTGAGTTGGCAGAGAGTCAATGATGAGATAAACGTTGTCAGGCAATGGGTCCAGCTCATTCATCGCTTCGATGAGATTTTGCAGACTGGTGCCTTTGCCGGGAATGAGAGTGTTGAGATGTTTCAGTGCTTGATCGAGTTCGCGGCCTTCGGCCAGTTCGATCCAGTCGCCGTCGCTATCCGGGACGATTGATTCTACCGTCTCGTTGAAGCTGTAGATCTGAAAGCTGGCGTCGAGCGGTAGCTGGGCTGCAATCCATTCGACGGTGCGTATGCCGCGCTGCCATTTTGGCGCCATAAGTTTACGTTCATCAGACATATTCCGACGTCGCAGCACGTTTACGATCTTGTCGTCGAGCATGCTGGCTGAGGTATCCAGCGCAATGAGGATGTTCTTGCCGCCAATTTTCATGCCTGTCAGATACTGCCGGTCGCCTTGTCCTGCCACTGTCCGGATGCGGGAGCCTTCTTCGGCTTCCTCCAGAGCGCGCAGTCTCTGCAGTTCTTTCTCCCGGGTTTCAACGTCGCTTTTCAGCTCTTTCAGACTCTTGATCTGGGCGAGGGACTCCGCGGACATGTCGGCAAGTTCATCCTCACTCTCCTCGAGTTCTGTTTCGGTGCTGTTGAGCGCTTGTGCCGAGTCGCTGATGCTTTGCAACATCTCTTCGAGCCGCTCCCGCAAATCGAACATGTCCTTCTGGCCGTTTTGCACTTGATAGTCGAGCAGTCGAATTTCGGCCAGGAGATCCTGGCTCGAAATTCTGATCTCATTCTCGGTGGCGTGGTTAATGATCAGAAAAACAAGAATTATGGCACCGAATCCACAAGACATGACGTCTAGAAAGGCCAGCGAGAATATGTTGGTATCACGACGGCGCGCCATGGTCTAAGAGTCGTCTATCCGGATCACGAGGTATTCTTCGGTGCCATTGTGGATGGTGTCGCCAATGGCAAGCCTCGTCGACTGTGTGATCGGTTCGCTGTTCAGCGTGATGGAGCCATCGGGCTGCAGCCAGACACCTTCTGCGTCGGGTTTGATGGCGAAAGCGAGCTTTGCTGAATTAAATGGGAGGGCGGTGTGGTTGTGTAAGAAGTGCGATGGGATGTTCGTCGGAGCATCGACTGGTTCGCGGATTTCATGGTCGTGCGGCAGGCGGGTGACCAGGCGCAAATCTGCATCAGAGCTGCGAATGAACTCCAGGTTGTTGGTGCAACCTTCGGCAACTGCGGTAGCCGTCAATAGATCTATCCCATAGCCGTCCGCCCGCAGCAAGCTGGTCAACCCGGGGAGTCGTGCGCAACGGGCGCTGAGTGTGATGTGCGCGCCTGCAGGAATGGATTCACGCAGCCGGCGAAACCGCTGCTGAGCTTTTTTCTCGAGCTGTCCTTTGGGGACCTCTACCCTGTGCTGTTGATTGGCGTGCTGGATTTCAACACCAATTTCGTTGAGGTGGTGCGACCCGACTACCCAGTCGTACACCTGGTTGTAGAGTTGCTGTTCGGTGTCAGCAGTGTGGAGCGGATCGAAACGTGTCTCGTGAACGAATCGATCCGCGATCAGATTGACCCAGCCTTCGAGTAAGCCGACAAGACCACAATCGCGAATTTCGTCGGAACGGGTTCGTTGAACCTGATTGTTGATGCTAAGTTCTGTGATGCTCATGTGTTGAAGGTGAACGTCCAGGAGAAACGTCTTCTCTGGCACGCGGGTAGTTGTTATCGCCGCAACTGCCGAATCGATGAAGCCGCATACCCTGATTTTCGCTTCGTGGCTGATGCCGAGCAGAACGCTCAGCTGATCATTGTTCAACGTACTTGGTACCGCCAGGATCACGTCGTCATCGATCAGGATGGCGAGTTCCCTCAGGTGCAGATAGACGAGGTCCGCATGATTTGCGGCTGACGCAACGGGTTGCGCGAGCGGGTCGGCATTCAGGCGGGAGAAATATTGCTGGTTGGTTTGTTGCGGGTGGATGCGGGCCAGTCGCAGTGCCGCCTCGCCGAAGAGAATTTCGTCATTTCTCGCCAGCGCAATGGCTGGTGCGTGATAGAGCCGCTCCATACCTCGATAGAGCGAAAGTTCGGTGTCGTTGAGCTCAAAAATCAACGTCATGCGTCACGGACCTGCAAATGACGCAATAGACGTTGGTCGCAGTACATCTGCGAGTCGAGTACGAGGAGCTCCTGGATCACTTGCACCTGATGCATCAGGAACATGATGAGAATGCTGATAACCAGCGCGGTAAAGGTCGAGTTGAATGCAACGCCGAGGCTTGCGGTAACCCCTTCGATATCACCCTCGACTGCCTTGTAAGCCTGGCCGAGTGCATCGCTGATCCCGCGTACCGTGCCGATGAACCCGATCGACGGGATGGCCCAGGCGATGTAGCGAACCATCGAGAGTTCACTATCGAGGCGATCCGATTCCGCTTCGCAGGTGCTCTTTACCGCTTCAGAGACATCCTGCACATTGCGGGTGGACGCAAAACGCTGCAGGGCCGACATCAACGCGCGCGGCAACAGGAATTGCTGGGTCGCTTCGGGCAGCGCCTGGATTGCCCGGGTGTACTCACGAGTATCCTCGGGAAG
>JAPUFN010000443.1 GCA_027293665.1 Gammaproteobacteria bacterium
CACCAACCTCACAAGCATCATGATCGGCGAAAAAGTCGGCGAGTGGTTGCGCGTGCAACCTGCCCACTACGGCCTTTAATAGTACCGGGTATTAGCCTTTAGCCTTTTGGTTACAGCCAGATTGAGGGGTCAGAGCAGTCGGGCGAGTGCCGCCTTCACCTCTCCCGCCCACTGCTGAGCGACCGTCTTCCCTGCCGGTAAATCCGTCCACCCCCGGCGCCAGGCGACTGTCCCGTCACCATCCACCACCATCAATCCCGGAATGAACTTCACGTTGTAGTCAGCGGCGATTGCATCGCCATCTCGAATTGCGGTCAGTGGAAAGCCGAGACTGGCCACATAAGCATCGGGATCGCCATCTTTCTCCTTGGCGTTCACCGCCACAACGACAACCCGATCCGCGCCGTACTCGGCCTGGATCTCTTTCAGATAGGGCATGAAGGCCTTGCAGTAACCGCACCAGGTGGCCCAGAAAACCAGCACCGTGGGTTTACCTTCGGCCAGCGCCGGAAAGGACACGCGTTCGTCCGCAAAGCTCATTGCCTGCCATTGCGGGGCCACGTCGCCCTGCTTCACCGCCAGCGCCGGACCCGCAATCAGCATGGTCGCAAAGACCAGCGCAGCGAATGTGATTCTCATGGTTATTTCTCCCTGGTGCCCTGCATAAGGAATGAATGATGTGGTCTTCCGGTTAGAAAGAGCAATGCTTGATTTGTTCCCGGGAGACTTCATGATTGCGAAAGGCAAGCTCGCTGCACTCCTCACCCCCACTATCAGGGATGCCCATGACCGATCTCCTCATTCGAAATGTTGCTGTCCTCGACGGCAGCGCTGCACCCGCCTTCAACGCCGACGTGGCAATCGACGGCGGGCGAATCGCCGCCATCATCACGGACGGCACGAGCGGCAGCGCGGACCGGGAAATTGACGCAGGCGGCGCATGCCTTGCACCCGGTTTCATCGACACCCATTCACATGACGATGGCGCATTCTTTCGCCATCCCGGCATGGAGTTCAAACTTGCCCAGGGAGTGACTACGGTTGTGGCAGGCAATTGCGGCTTTTCTGCGATCCCGGCTGATCCAGAGCAGGATTCGGTGGCAGCCAGCGGCGGCATACTCGCGGGTCTTGAAGGCGAATTCACGGACCTTGCGGGTTATTACGCCGCCGCACTCAAACGCAAACCAGCCATCAACAACATCATGCTGGTCGGCCACAACACCGTGCGCTCACAGGTCCTCGGCATGGAGCAGCGTAAGCCGTCGGCGCAGGAACTTAAAAAGATGCGTGACCATGTGGCGCTCGCCATGGAACAAGGTGCATGCGGCTTTTCCACCGGGCTCATTTATCGACCCGGTCGCTGGAGCGAGACGGAGGAGGTGATCGAACTTGCCAGCGCCGCCAAACCCTATGACGCGCTGTACACCACACACATGCGTAACGAAGGGGACAAGCTGCTCGAAGCGGTGGACGAAACATTGACGATCGGCCGCGAGGCAGACGTCCACACTCACATCTCGCACCACAAAGCCGCCGGCCAACCCAACTGGGGCAAAGTGAAAGAGTCGCTGGCAAAGGTAGACGAGGCACTGGCCGCCGGTCAGCGTGTGACGCTGGACGTCTACCCCTACACCGCCGGCAGCGGCCGCATGATCGAATACTTCAACCTCGAACGCATCAGTCGGGATCTGGCGGAAGTCATCCGCATCGCCAGCTGTCCCGCGTTTCGCGACTATGAAGGCCGGATGCTCACCGAGATCGCGGCAACCGAGGAAATCGACATCACGGAGGCCGTGCGCAAGATTCTTACTGCGCCGCACGGTGACCGGACAATCTGCATCCACTTCATCATCGACGAAGCCGACATCGAGACCAACCTCGCGCACAAGGACATGATGGTGGGCTCCGACGGCATTCCAGATCTCCGCGGCCGACCGCACCCGCGCCTGTTTGGCACATTCCCCCGTGTGCTCGGACGTTATGTGCGCGAACGCGGTGTGCTGCAGCTGCCTGAAGCCATTCGGCGGATGACGTCACTGTCCGCGGAAACCTTCGGTCTCACCGAACGCGGCCAGATCCGGGAAGGCTATTGGGCCGATCTGGTGCTCTTCGATCCGGCAACAGTAATCGATATGGCCACCTACGATGAACCCAAGACCGAACCTGCAGGCATTCGCCTGGTCGTCGTCAACGGTGAGGTGGCGTTCGAGCGAATGGACGCAAACAAGCCCGGTGTCCATACCGCTGCCGGTACCGGCAAGATGTTGCGCTACCGGCGCACGGCGTTCGGCGAGGATTGAGGTCGGGACGAACCGCCACCAGGTGTGTGCTGAAAGTCCAAAAGGCTAAAGGCTAACGAACGGCACCAGCTTCTAAAAAGGCTAAAGGCTAATACCCGGTGCTACTGCGCTTCGCTGAACTCAGCCAGCAGATAGACCGCGAGCGCCGTGCGTTCTTCATCCGAAAACGGGTAGAGCGGCATCGGCGGCTGTGGCACGAGCAGAAACTGCGAGAGTGATGCTGCGTCGTAGCGCGCATCGAGCTCCACAAGTATGTTTGGCGG
The DNA here is from genome assembly GCA_027293665.1 of Gammaproteobacteria bacterium. Taxonomy (GTDB): domain Bacteria; phylum Pseudomonadota; class Gammaproteobacteria; order Pseudomonadales; family Azotimanducaceae; genus SZUA-309. Next base: position 2,564 of record JAPUFN010000443.1, read on the forward strand.
TGCGTCCGCTTCGCCATCCACATGACACGCAGCACAGCCGTTCTGCGTCCAGAGATTTTCACCACTGACAAGCGCCCT
>JAPUFN010000444.1 GCA_027293665.1 Gammaproteobacteria bacterium
CCTGGAACGACAAACAACGCAAATGGTTGAAAAGCTTATTCAATCGCGAACTCGCGCCGATCATGAATCCGATTGCCCTTGATCCGGCACATCCTTTTCCCGAACCCCTGAACAAGAGTCTGACGTTCATCGTGAGTCTCGAAGGTGAAGACGCTTTCGGCCGCCGCAATGGTCGTGCAATCCTCCAGGCACCGCGCGCGTTACCGCGCGTCGTCCGCCTGCCGGAAAACTGTGCGCAGACGCCCAATGAGTTTGTCCTTCTGTCGTCCATCATTGAAGCACATGTCTCGGCGCTGTTTCCCGGCATGACGGCCGGAGGGTGCTACCAGTTTCGAGTGACCCGCAATAGTGACCTGTTCGTTGACATGGAAGAGGTGGATGATCTTCTTCGGGCGCTGGAGGGGGAGATCTCATCGCGTCGGTTTGGCGATGCAGTGCGGCTCGAAGTCGCTGCGGACTGTCCCGATGAATTCGAAGCTCTACTCGCTGCACAATTCAGGCTTTCACCAGACAGCGTTTATCGCTGCAACGGTCCGGTGAATCTCATGCGGCTGGCAACGGTGCCCGAACTCGTCGACCGACCCGAACTGAAGTATCCGGGCTTCACGCCTGGTATTCCGGAATGTCTGCGCACGGCAAGTGACATATTCGAGGCGATTCGCGAAGGGGACGTACTCCTGCATCATCCCTTCGAATCGTTTGCACCCTTCCTCGATTTTCTCCGGCAGGCTGCGGCCGATCCGCAAGTACTGTCCATTCGTCAGACGCTCTATCGGACCGGACCGGAATCCGCTGTGGTCGAAGCGCTCACAAATGCGGCAGCCAGCGGTAAAGAGGTGCTTGTGGTCATCGAATTGCGCGCTCGATTCGATGAGGAAGCCAACATTGAGCTCGCAAACCACTTGCAGAGCGTTGGTGCACAGGTTGTGTACGGTGTGGTAGGCCACAAAACCCACAGCAAAATGAGCATGGTGATACGGCGGGAAGGCCGCCGTCTGCGCCGCTATGTCCATCTGGGCACCGGTAACTACCACCAGCGCACCGCGCGGTTGTATACGGACTACGGGTTCTTCACTTGTGATGCCCAGATTGGCGAAGATGTGCAGCAGCTTTTCCAGCAACTGACATCCATGGGAAAGGCACCAAAACTGAAAAAGTTGTTGCAGGCTCCCTTCACTTTGCACAAATCCATTCTCGAATACATCGAGCGGGAAGCAGAATTTGCCGCGAAGAAAAAGCCCGCGCGAATATTCGCAAAGATGAACTCGCTCGTGGAGCCGCAGGTGATTCAGGCGCTGTATCGCGCATCGCGTGCCGGCGTGAAAATCGAACTCGTGGTAAGAGGCGTGTGTTCACTGCGACCTGGCGTGAAGGGTGTATCGGACAACATCAAGGTTCGCTCGATTGTCGGCCGATTCCTGGAACATACCCGGGTTTTCTATTTTGAAAACGATGGTGAGCCAAAGCTTTATTTATCGAGCGCGGACTGGATGGGTCGCAACTTCTTCAATCGCGTGGAAACCTGTTTCCCCATTGAAGATGAAAAGCTGAAGAAGCGAATCATTCGTGAGTGCGCCTACTACATGAGCGATAACTGCCAGGCCTGGGTGTTGTATTCGCACGGTAAGTACGAACGAGTCAACTCCCCCTCCGGCAAGCGGCGCAGTGCGCAGGAAACCCTGATGACGGAGCTGGGCGAGGCCTGAACTTTTACTTGTCGATCTTCAGCACAAGCGGAAGTTCGGAGAGGTGCTGCGCTTCCTGCTCCAGATCCAGTTTGGTCAGCGGGTGGCCGGCCAGCCAATCCTGCGGAAAACGCAGAAGTATCTTTTCGTTTTTGATCTGAACATCGATGTGTGGAAGGGGCTCGCTGTCGCGGCTGCGATGCAGCAGCACCGCAAGCCTGAGAACAATGACGAGCCGCGCCAGAGATTCGGTTGGTTTTTCCTCATCGGCGGGAAATTTTCGCCGGTGTGAGCGTACGAGCGTTGCAAGATCGCTCTGATCGAGCCGCGAAAACCCCGGCAGCTCCATATTCTGCAGAAGATAGCCGCCGTGTTTGTGGTATTGACTGTGGGCGATATCCATGCCGATTTCGTGCAGATCGGCAGCCCAGCCCAACAGAAGTTTGTCTCGCGAGTCGGTCAGGTCCCACGCCGTTGCAACCTGTGCGAGAAGCTCGATTGCGGATTCGCGCACCCGGCGGGCATGGCTTGAATCAATGTGATAGCGGCCGGCAAGATCGCGAACGCTGTTTTCCCGCACGTCCTGATCGTGCACCCGGCCGATCAGGTCGTAGAGGAGGCCTTCCCGCAGTGCGCCGCTGGATGCCTGCATATTATCGATGTTCAGCGATTCGAACAGGCCGCAGAGAATCGCCAGTCCACCGGGAAGTATTTGAGCACGCTCGGGGTCAAGCCCCGGGATTGAGAGGTTGTCGATGTGTTTTGCGTCGACCATGACCTTGCGGATTGCGTCGAGTCCGGCACGCGTTATCGATTCCTCCTCCGGCCTGAGCGATAGCAGGATTTCGGAGATCGCCAGGACCGTACCGGAAGCACCGATCGCGGTATCCCAGCCGCTATCGAGGTAGCGGTGCACGAATGGTTCCAGCTCCTGGCGCGCGAGTTCGATGGCCTTTTTGAAATGACCGGAACGCAAGCGGCCGTCTCCGAAACAGCGATGCGTCATGCTGACGCAACCCAGATGCAGGCTCTCCGTGATCTCGGCGTGAAAGCTGCGACCGAGAACGATTTCCGTGCTGCCACCGCCGATATCGACTACCAGCCGTCGATCGAAATTATCTTCGAGTGAGTGTGAGACACCGAGGTAGATCAGGCGGGCTTCTTCGCGGCCGGAAATGACCTCAACTTTTGAATTTAATATCTGCTCGACGTCCTGCAGAAATTTCTTCGAATTTCGAGCGCGCCGCAGTGAATTAGTCCCCACGACTCGGACGTCGTGCGGTTGCAGGCCTCGCAACCGCTGACTGAATCGGTTCAGGCAATCCAGCGCCCGCTCCATGACTTCGGGCGTGAGCTCGTCACCCTCGAGCAGGCCGTCGGCAAGGCGGACCGTTTCCTTGATTTTGTCGATGACCTGGATGCGGCCGTTGCTTTCCTGTGCCACCAACAGATGAAAACTGTTCGAACCGAGATCCAGGGCCGCGAGCTGTCGGTCTTTTGGCGGGAGAGGTGGATCAGCCACTGCTGTAGATAGAGGGTGGCAATGGACAGTCCAGGGCGGCGGCGATCCCCTGCAGCAGAACGCCTTCGCGGCCGCTGATGTGATCGTCGGCGAGCGCTGTGGCGGCGCAGGCTTTGATGATCTTTGGCTTGGCGAGTGGTTGCAGCCTGCGAAGCTCACGAATGGCGGCATTTAACCGGCTGAAGTTGGGATCAGCGTTGCCATCGAGTTCGATATCGATCTCCGCTTCGGTGGCGCCCGCGCGAAAGGCCTGGGCTTGACCTGCTGGATCGTTTTCGTGGCCGAAGCGGGCGAGAGTGGTCAACACGGTTGCCACGGCATCGGCGACAGGCCGCAGGGATCGGTATTTCGCTCGTATCCGTTGCGGTCCGTCAAAATGCGGTGACAGATCCTTGATGAGCAGGCGATGCAAAACCCATTCGAGCAGATCGATCTTCTGGTCATACTTGATCAACTCCACGACATTGCCCATGAATCTTTCGTACTGCTGGCGGGAAAGCGCTTTGAGCGCAGGCATCGCCATTCCAACCAGTGCCAGTTTGTTCGGCGCTGCCAGCTCTTTCATGAATGGTTCGATTTTCTCGACGAATTCAGGCACGCCCTTTTCA
>JAPUFN010000445.1 GCA_027293665.1 Gammaproteobacteria bacterium
CTGTGCACGAACTGATCATCGGATTTCGTCCGGTGAGGTAGCTCGATCGATGGTGGGCGCCTAATGAAATTAGTAACGCTGCTGTTGGTGATAGGCACGTGCGCCGGTATCGGCCCGCTTCGCGCGGGCGAACCGAATGACACTGAACTCGCAAACCGGCCGCTGCTGGAAGTCATCGCGGACTTCGAGCGCTCAGGCTATCACTTCGTCTACTCTAAGCGTCTTGTTCGTTCAACAACGCTCATTCATATCTCATCCAGCGGCGACCCGACAATTGATCGTCTTCGCGCAGCACTTGGGGATATTGGCCTGAGCCTTTCGAAGGCGGATAACGGTACGTACTTTATCGTGCCTGCTGAGCGAACGTCACAGCCGCTGGCAGGTCGCATCACCGATGCGCAATCCGGTGAGCCGTTGAGCGGTGTGCGCATTGAGCTTGGTAACCAGGTCGTGTTCAGCGATGCCAATGGTTACTTCCAGTTACCCGACCTGCGTGTCCCCGTTTCCCCCGATTCGGCTCTGCCTGTCCCCAACTCCGGCCACATGCTGCCTGTCCCCATTTCTGTCAGCCTCGATGGGTATCGAGCGAGGCTTGTCGCTACCAGTGAATCGCTCGAAGACATACTGGAGATTCCGCTCGACCCACATACGGACATCGAGGAGGTTGTGGTGATCTCCAGTCGGTACGCGTTGAAGAAATCGGCAGGCGGTTCGCAGCACCGTCTTGATGCAACCGATATCAACTCGATTCCTGAGCTCGGTGATGATGCATTGCGCGCCGCTGTGCATTTGCCCGGAATGGCAACGATCGGATTGTCGGCGAAACCCTACATCAGAGGTGGGTTGCAGGATGAAACTCTGGTGCTTTTCAATAACGTCGAACTCCTCGAGCCGTTCCATTTGAAGGATTTCCAGAGCGTCTTTTCGGGATTGAATCCTGCGCTCATCAAGACGATCGATGTCTATACCGGAGGATTTCCGGCACGCTATGGAGACCGTATGAGCGGGGTGATGGACATTGATCCGGCTGATGAATATTCCGGTCTGGGTGCTGAACTTGGGTTGAGCTTTTTGACGACGTCCGCGGCAGCCTATGGCACAACTCACGAGGGACGTGGCGAGTGGGCTTTCTCTGCGCGGCGGGGCAATCTCGACATCATCACAGACGCGGTGAATTCCAGCGTTGGTGACCCTTCTTACTCCGACTGGTTCGCCAGTTATTCCTGGGCGTTGACACCATCGACGGAACTTGAATTCGGCACGATCGTCTACGACGACGACATCCTGTTCAAAGATCTTGACGATAATGGCGTTGATGGTGAGTTGGCGAACTCGCGTTATCAGAATGCCTATGGCTGGGTTCAATTGCACAACGACTGGTCACTACGCCAGTCGTCGTCGACTTTGCTGTCGTTCGGCTCCATCCGCCACGAACGGGACGGCTTCATTAGCGATCCGGATCCAGAGGAGGGGTTCAGCACGCTTGATGATGATCGCGATTTCAAAGTATGGAGTCTGGTCCACCATCACAATTACCAGCACAGTGATACGCTCAACGTTGAACTGGGCGGGCGGCTCAATTACCAGAAGGGGCGCTACGATACGCTCGCTACTATCGAACACGGAGAACTGGCTGAGCTTATTGGTATTGAGACCTCCGAAGTGCGCGACGTTCATGTGCGTCCAGAGGGTATAAGTGGCGGAGTTTATGCGTCCACCCGGATTCGTCCTAGTTCCTGGCTGACGCTGGAGGCGGGACTGCGTTGGGATTTTCAGGACTACGGTGAGAAGTCTGAACATCAACTGAGCCCACGAATCAGCACCCGGTTTGATGTGGGGGAGAATACGCAGATCCGAGTGTCGGCGGGGAGGTTTTATCAACCCGAAGCAATTCATGAACTGCAGGCAGCTGATGGCGTAAGCCGGTTTCAGAAACCCCAATATGCGGATCATTTCATCGCTGGAATCAATCACAGCTTTGGCGATTCCGGTTTCAGCAGCAGAATTGAAACGTTCTACAAACGCTTCAGAGACCCCAAACGACGTTTTGAAAACGTCTTCAACTCGTTGGTGCTGGTACCGGAATTGATGTCGGACCGGGTGGAAGTCGCGCCCGAAAAAGCACGCGCCCGTGGGATCGAAGCCACGCTGCGCTACAACCCGGGAAACGATCTCAATTTATGGTTGAGCTACACCCGAGCTTCGGCAGAGGATCGTATCGATGGCGACTGGCGCCCGCGCTCCTGGGATCAGCGCCATTCGATTTCAAGCGGAGTTATCTGGAATAGAGGTCCCTGGTCGGTATCGGGTACCGTGCTCTGGCACTCTGGTTGGCAGACGACCCTTCTGCCCGCGACCATTGCCGAAGATGAGCAACCGGACCTGCAGCGCAACGGCGATCAACTGCCGGAGTTCATCTCGGTGGACTTCCGCGTGAGCCGCACGTGGGAATGGTCGCAGCAGTCATTAACGCTCTTCCTCGAGGTCACCAACATGTTCGATCGCGACAACGTTGGTGCGTATGAGTACGAACTCGAAGAAGATGAGGAAAATGGCGGGTTTATTGTGATCGCGGAGGAAGAGACACTGCTGCCGCTCGTGCCGTCGCTCGGATTGCTCTGGAGATTCAACTGAAAACAGCCGCACGGGCTCTGCGACCTCAGGCTATTACTGTGCGGCCTTTCGCCCAACTGCGCAGGCTGGCGATGCTCTCTGCGCGCAGCACGGACATCGGATAGGTGCGGCTGATCGCTCCTGTTACGTCTTCCTGGGTTACCGTTCCGTCGCGGGAACACGCCAGATAGCGCGCAGAGACGATCGCCTCTTCGATCTCCGCACCGGTGAACCCGTCGGCGACGGCAGCCAGCCCGGCGAGATCGAAGGCGTCGTCGTCGATGCCGCGCTTCTTGAGATGTATACGGAATATTTCCTGGCGCACCTGCTCGTCAGGCAGATCGACGAAGAAAACTTCGTCGAGACGGCCTTTGCGGACGAGTTCGGGTGGCAGTTCGGTGATGTCGTTGGAAGTGGCGACGATGAAGACCGGCTTGTCGTTTTCTGCCATCCAGGTCAACAGGGTGCTCAGCACTCGCTTGGATGTCGCGTTGTCCGACTGGCCAGTCGCGAGGCCTTTTTCAATCTCGTCCATCCATAGCACGCAAGGCGCCATGAGTTCGGCCTGTTGCAACGAGTTGCGCAAGTTGCGTTCTGTTTCGCCGAAGAACTTGTTGTAGAGCGTGCCAAAATCCAGCCGCAGTAACGGCAATCCCCAGAAACCGGCCACCGACTTTGCTGCGAGACTTTTGCCGCCACCCTGCACGCCCAGCAGCATGACACCTCTGGGTCGGTCCTGCGCAGCTTTGACAAACGCATCGCGTCTGAGATCGAGCCAACCCTTCAGGTTATGCAATCCTGCGACGTTCGAGAAATCTTCCGTGTCGTACTCGAATCGGAGCACGCCTTCGGAACCGAGCAGTTCAAACTTGAGCCGATTGACCTCCGGGATATCGGTCTCCGTAATGGCGCCATCTTTGAATATCGCGTGGCGCACAAGCACGCGCGCATCGGCATGGGAGACACCACGCAGATTGGCGATCAGGCGTTCCAGGGTCTGGTTGTCGGTGCGGACTTTCTCACCTTGATGTTGGTCGGCCCATTCCTTCGCCTGAGAGCGGATGAGAGACATTAATTCCTCATCGCTTGGCAGGCGCAGGTCGAACTTTGCCGTCGACCGGCCAAGTTCCTGCGGTACTTCCAGCCGGTGGCTGACGAGGACAACGGTGTTGTTCAGAGTATCGTGGTCGAGTGCTATGTCCTTCAGGTAGCGTATGTGCTTGGGATCTTCGGTGAGATAGGGATGGAAATCGCACAAGGCGTACAGCGAAGGTCCTGGAGTCGACGCAATATGTGCGAGGAGCGCTGCGGGGTCTGCCAGGTTGTCTTCCGTCTGCGGACCTGGTCCGAAGCCGCCGAGTTGCAGACCGCGGGTAGAGCGCCACTCAATAGAAGGACAGCCGGCGCTGCATGGCGAATTGCAGCAGCAGCGCCAGTACCCGACGTTCGTCGGGAGATTCGATGACAACGATGGGAATTTTCGCATCGAGAATCATCCCCAGGTCTTTTGTTTCCGCCATTGTGTCTGAACCTTGTGCCGCGCTGTCCTTGCGCTGACAGAACGATCGGTTAAAGTCCCTGTATTCGAGTTCAGTTACTGTGTGTACGGAGTCTAGGTATGGGAGCGGACTGCCTGTTCTGCAAGATCATCAATCGGGAGCTACCCGCTGATATCGTCTTCGAAGATGACGAGCTGGTCGCCTTCAACGATATCAGCCCTCAGGCGCCGACACACATGCTCATTATTCCCAAAAAGCACATCGCAACAGTGAACGATTTAACCGATGCGGAAATAGACCTGCCGGGAAAGTTGATTTTGCGAGCCAAGGCAATTGCGAGTGAGAAGGGCATCGCAGAAACCGGTTACCGGCTGATCATGAACTGCAATGAGCAAGGCGGGCAAACCGTCTTCCACGTACATCTGCACCTGCTTGGTGGGCGTCAGCTCACCCACCTGGGTTGAGTTCCGACATGGCGTTGATCGATGACGTAGTGCTGCAGGTCGACAACGCTTTACGGACTCTCAGTGGCTCGCGTACAGCGCTGCGCGACAATCCCGCAAGCGATGTCGCCGAAGCGTCACTGAGCGAGGATGAACAAGTCCATGCCGCGGGCCTGATGCGCGTCAATCACACGGGCGAAATTTGCGCCCAGGCGCTATATGAAGGACAGGCACTGACCGCCAAAGACGCCGACACCCGAAGTTCCCTGCTCAGCGCTGCGCAGGAAGAAGTCGATCACCTGGCCTGGTGCGAAGAACGACTCGTCGAGCTTGGCAGCAAACCAAGCGTGTTGAACCCTATTTTTTACGCGGCATCCTACGCCATGGGAGCAGTGACGGGTTTACTCGGTGACAAAGTCAGTCTGGGATTTGTCGAAGCTACTGAAGATCAGGTCTGCCAGCATCTCGATTCGCATCTCGAATCCCTACCCAAAGACGATGCCAGGAGCCGCGCGATCGTTAGTCGAATGCATGAAGACGAAGCGCGCCATGGTACTGAGGCCATTTCAGCTGGTGGTATGGAGTTTCCTCGACCAGTAAAAAATCTCATGACACTGATCTCAAAGGTCATGACGGAGACCAGCTACAAGATCTAACTCTCGAGAAGCGATTGGGTATCAGACCTGGTGCAC
>JAPUFN010000446.1 GCA_027293665.1 Gammaproteobacteria bacterium
TCATGGTCGTCTTTTTCAACGTCACGTTCCAGCTCGGTGGTACGGCATTGTTGATCGTCGTGGTGGTTGCGATGGATTTCATGTCCCAGGTCCAGTCGCACCTGATGTCCAGTCAGTACGCCAAGCTGATGGAAAAATCGAATTTGAAAGGCTACGGCCGCAATGCGCGGATTAAGTAGCAGGGCGAAGTACACGAGGTTTTTGAGATGAAAGTCAGAGCATCGGTCAAAAAGATCTGTCGTAACTGCAAGATCATCAAGCGCAATGGCGTTGTCAGGGTGATCTGCAGTGCCGAGCCTCGACACAAACAGCGGCAGGGTTAAGTGACACACACCTTGAGCAAAGGATAAATAGACGGAGCACATGCATGGCACGTATTGCCGGTATCAACATCCCTGACAATAAGCACGCGAGCATCTCGCTGACTTATATCTATGGCATAGGCCGCACGACCGCATTGAAGCTATGTGAAGCGGTCGGCGTTGATCCTGCGACGAAGATTCAGGACCTGGCGGAAGACAAACTCGACTCGCTGCGGGCTGAAATTGCCCAACACACAGTGGAAGGTGACTTGCGCCGCGAAAGCTCGATGAACATCAAGCGGCTCATGGATCTGGGTTGCTACCGCGGAATACGTCATCGACGTGGCATGCCGGTACGCGGTCAGCGCACGCGCACGAATGCGCGCACCCGTAAGGGAGCGCGCCGGCCGATCAGGAAATAGGAATTTTTTAGATGGCAGAAAAGAAAGGTACGAGTCGGATTGTTGTGGACGGAATCGCGCACATCCACGCATCGTTCAACAACACGATCATCACCATTACCGATCGCCAGGGCAACACACTGTGCTGGGCGACCGCGGGTGGATCGGGCTTCCGTGGCTCCCGTAAAAGCACGCCGTTTGCCGCCCAGGTCGCCTGTGAGCGGGCGTCGACCGCGGCCGTCGAGCGAGGCATGAAAAGTGTTGATGTGCTTGTGAAAGGCCCTGGCCCGGGACGTGAATCCGCAGTTCGCGCGCTCAACGCTGCGGGCTTGAAAATTAACAGTATTGCAGACGTAACGCCGATTCCGCACAACGGTTGCCGGCCGCCGAAGCGTCGGCGTGTCTGAACAGATAACTCAGTTGGAGAGATAAGGGTATGGCCCGCTACTTAGGACCTAAACTCAAATTGTGTCGCCGGGAAGGTACAGACCTGTTCCTGAAAAGCGGTGTACGACCGATCGATTCGAAATGCCGAATTGACAATCCACCGGGGCAGCACGGCGCGCGTCGCTCGCGCCTGACCGACTATGCCGTACAACTGCGCGAAAAACAGAAGGTCCGGCGGATATACGGTGTTCTGGAAAAGCAGTTCCGCAACTACTACAAGAAGGCGGATCGGCAGAAAGGCGCCACCGGCGAAAACCTGCTGAAGTTGCTCGAAAGTCGGCTGGATAACGTCGTGTATCGCATGGGATTCGGTTCGACCCGGGCGGAATCACGGCAGCTGGTGTCGCACAAGGCAATCACTGTGAATGGTCAGATTGTAAACATCGCGTCATACATCGTCAGCGCTGATGACGTTGTCGCGGTCAACGAGAAATCTCGCAGCCAGATGCGAATCCAGGCGGCACTACAACTGGCGTCGCAACGCGCGCCCGTAGAGTGGGTTGATGTGGATCCGAGCAAGATGGAAGGCGTATTCCGCCGCCTGCCGGATCGTCAGGAACTGCCCGTAGAGATCAATGAAAATCTTATAGTCGAGCTTTACTCCAAGTAATTGGCTCAAGGAGACGAAGGTAAATGGCACAGTCGGTAAATGAATTTCTGACCCCGCGTCACATCGATATTCAAGAAGTCAGCCCCGTGCGGGCGAAAGTGACTCTTGAACCGCTCGAGCGTGGCTTCGGACACACCCTTGGCAACACGCTGAGACGCATTCTTCTGTCGTCGATGCCGGGTTGCGCGATCACGGAAGTCCAGATCGATGGTGTGTTGCACGAATACAGCACGCTCGAAGGTGTGCAGGAGGATGTCATCGACATCCTGCTCAATCTGAAAGGGATTGCGGTCATCCTGCACAATCAGGACGAAGCGATCATCAGCCTCAACAAAGAAGGCACGGGTGAAGTCACAGCCGGTGATTTTCAGCTGAGCCAGGATGTGGAAATCGCGAATCCCGATCACCTGATCTGTTCGCTTAACGACAATGGTGCGATCAGCATCGAAGCGCGGGTAACGCGCGGGCGTGGCTATCAGCCGGTCGACAGTCAGGGCGAGGAAGAAGATGAGACGCGGCCCATCGGCGTACTGCGCCTGGATGCCACGTACAGCCCGATGCGGCGCGTTGCATACAGCGTCGAAAGCGCCAGGGTTGAACAGCGCACCGACCTCGACAAGCTGGTTCTGGATCTCGAGACCGATGGCACCATTGATCCGGAAGATGCGATTCGCCGTGCTGCGACGATTCTGCAGCAGCAACTCGCGGTCTTCGTCGATGTCGAAAGCGAAGGCGAAGCGATTATCGAAGAGAAGGAAGAAGAAATCGATCCGATCCTGATTCGGCCGGTTGATGATCTCGAACTCACTGTTCGCTCTGCTAATTGCCTCAAGGCGGAAAACATCTACTACATCGGCGATCTGATCCAGCGTACGGAAGTGGAGCTTCTGAAGACACCGAATCTGGGCAAGAAGTCGCTGACTGAAATCAAAGACGTGCTGGCTTCGCGGGGATTGTCGTTGGGCATGCGTCTGGAAAACTGGCCGCCGGCCAGCTTGAAGACGGATGACAAGGTCCCCTTGAGCGAGCGGTAAGAGGATAGAGGTAACCAATAATGCGTCATCGTAAGAGTGGTCGACATCTGAACCGCACCAGTTCCCATCGCCAGGCGATGTTCCGGAACATGGCGGTTTCGCTGATCGAGCACGAAGTCATCAAAACGACTCTGCCAAAGGCAAAGGAGTTGCGGCGCGTGGCTGAACCGCTCATTACGCTGGCGAAGAAAGATTCGGTAGCCAACCGGCGTCTGGCTTTCTCGCGCATGCGGGACAAGGCGGCGGTCGGCAAGCTGTTCAGCGAAATCGGGCCCCGGTATCGGGAACGCCCTGGCGGCTACACGCGGATTTTGAAATGTGGCTACCGCGCCGGTGATGCAGCACCCATGGCGTTCATCGAGCTGGTTGACCGGCCGATTCCAGATGATCTGGACGAAGATTTTGATCTGAGTGCAGATGACTCAGACGAAGCCGAAGAAGCGCAGGAAGAAAAAGCCTAGCCGTCGCGCCTGCGGCCATCCCGGGCTTCGGGGCTGCCCACGCGACAGCCTGTCGTGAGACCCGATCACACAGCGCCTCGTCAGTCGCCTTCGGCCGCTGGGCGGGTCATAATCGCCCAACAATAAAAAATGACCATGGGAGGGGCTGTGGCTGCTGAGGTAGCGGGCCCGCAGATGCGCAGGCGTCTGTTTATCGTAGCCAACCTGGCGATTTTCATGATCGGGCTAGGCTTTGCGGTGCGGGCCAATATTGCCGGTGATCTGCAGGCAGACCTGTTCGATGCACTTGATCTCGCGCGCTCTGGCGCAATGGTGGGGGAAGTCATTGGCGCTACCTTTATCGGCTTTGCCCTGACGCTGCTTTTCGGCAGCGCGCTGCTGGATCACGTCGGCATGAAGCGGATGCTGTTGTTTGCTGCCTTCGGCTATCTCCTCGGCAGCGTTCTTGTCGTTGCCGCCTCAACGCTCGGTGTTACTCAGACGAGTTACTGGCTGGTCTATGCGGGATTGTTGTTGACCGGTCTTGGTTGGGGTGCGGTGGAAGCCGCAACCAATCCGCTTGTAGCGGCATTGTATCCCGAGGAAAAAACCCATCGCCTGAACATTCTCCACGCCTGGTGGCCCGCGGG
>JAPUFN010000447.1 GCA_027293665.1 Gammaproteobacteria bacterium
TCGTTCAACGAATACGAAGAAGTAATAGCCGAAGACCAGCTCAACCGGTTCCCGCTGGATCCCGGAACCTTCGAACTCGACATCGATGCGTTCGCCGAGTCCGCAATCGACTGGAAATCCGATACTGCGGTGATCGTTACACCCAACAACCCAACGGCGATCTCTGTGTCGCAAGATGATGTGTTGCGTCTGGCGAATGTGTTGAAAGATCACCACTGTCGACTGATCGTAGACGAATCATTCATCGAGTTCTCGCGCGCCGGTGCTGCGGGAAGCGTCGAAGAGATGGTCGAGGCGTATCCAAATCTCGTCGTGATCAAAAGTATAAGCAAGGTGTTTGGAGTCGCCGGGTTGCGACTGGGCTACCTGCTCAGCGCGGACCGGGAGTTCGTCAACACCGTTCGCGGATGCCTGCCTATCTGGAATATCAATGGTCTGGCCGAGGAGTTTTTGCGCACCGTAGGACGCTATCGCCGTGAATTTTCTGAAAGTTGTGTTCTGACCAGAGTGACTTGCGCGGCATTGTATGAGGAACTGCTCGGAGTTCCGGGTCTCGCCCCAATCGAGCCCGACGCAAACTTTGTCCTCTGCAAGCTGGTTGGCGGGACCGTCACCGCGCCGGAAATAGCGCGCCGCCTTTATGTCGAGTGCAACATCCTGGTGAAAGACTGTGCAGGCAAGAGCATGCCCGAAGCCGATCGCTACCTGCGGATTGCGTCGCGTACCGCGGCAGAGAACCGCCTGCTCGTACGAGCACTCGCAGCACTGCTGTAACCTACCGATCGTCATTCGCTCACAGGAATAGGGATGCAAGCAAGCGACATCGAGAATGCCGCATTGATGGAACGCCTGGAGAGGACGATTCCATCGATGGACTTAGGCGACGCCGAAACGCTGCTACGTGAAGCGAAACAGATTTTCGATAAGCATGGCGTGGTTTTTTTCCTCCGCCAGGGTACTTGCCTCGGGGCAGTACGGGATCACGCTCTGATTCCCTGGGACGATGATCTGGACCTTGGTTCAATCATCGACATGCATGGCTTTACCGAGGACGCGATCGAACCCACCGTCGAGTCGTTTCGGGCAATCGATTGTTACGTCGAAGTTCATCGAGAGGGTCTCTACACCACGGTTAAGATCATGAAATACCGGATCAGGATCGATTGGCAGTGTTACCGTGTGGTCAAAGGAACGATTGCGCACTATCCGGGCGTACCCTTTCCGATACGACTGTTCGAAGAGCTGAGCGAGGTTGAATTTAACGGCGATAAGTATCTCGTTCCTCACCCGCCTGAGGAGTACCTGCGTTTCAAGTACGGTCCGAACTGGGAAACACCAAAACAGGCTGGTTATGAAAAGGATGTTCTGGACGCCATGCCTCGAGGATCCGTTCCTGGCCGGGCGGGATGGTTGAAACAGTTTCTAGCCGTGCATTTTTCGACAAATCAAAGCGCCAGGCTGCTGGTGCTCGACCGCAACGATGATCCTGTGACGGGTGCGCGAGTACTCATTGCCGGAATGAATCGATCCAGAACAAATCGCCAGGGTTATGCGAACTTTTACCTCCCTGAAGCCGACACTTACGCCGTGGCGGTCACCGCCAACGGCTGCGAGGAAGTACTTTACGAAGAGGCGCTGGCCCCGGGCAGCACTTATGTCTACCGGCCGGATGTTGCCAAGTCCGCGGGAAGATACTTCGTCCTCACACAGGAGTAATCGGCCGGGTTGATCCCCAGGTCAAATCCGTTCATATGGACTTCCAAGCGGTTCATATCGGTGGCCGTTTGTCTGCCCATGGCCGGGCGACCTCGAATGCGGCCGCGGCGCGCAGCACACTCAGTTCATCCAGCCGCTTGCCGACAATCTGCAATCCGACCGGTAGACCTGCGTTGGTGAATCCACACGGAACACTTGCCGCGGGATTGCCACTCAAATTAAAAGGGTAGGAAAACTCCGCCCAGCTGAGCCAGTCCCATACGTGCTCGGGCCAATGCGCGGGTTGCAGGCGATCCGCGGGAAAGGCTGCCACCGACACTGCCGGGGTGACCAATAGATCCCAGTCCTCCATGAAAACCTGAATCTGTCGCACGTAATCGATCTTGCGCGCCCGCATGGCGAGATATTCTTCGGCCGAACGGCCACCCCCAGCTTTGATGCAGGCGACCAGACCGGGATCCATAGCGGATTCCCACTCCTCAAGATAGTGCGCAAGATTCGTTTCGTGTACCGACCAGAAAAAGCGGCCGAGTTCTGGTCCGAGCGGTCCGAAGCCGGGCGTGATTTCTTCGATGTGGCAGCCGAGGTCTGCAAATACGCCAACAGCTGCTGCGACTAACTCACTAACTTCCGGATCGACTCGCGCATGACCGAGGTCACAACTGAACGCGATTCTGAGTCCGCTCACCTCCGGATTGATTAGTGCAGGATAGTCCGGCACCGGTGCTGCCAGGCTCGTGTGATCAATGGGGATGTAGCCGGCCGTTGCCTGCAAAAACAGCGCGGCATCTGCGACGGTGCGCGTCAGTGGACCGACATGGCTTGACTGGTCGTTGTTTGGAACGGGGAAGTTTGGAATCCGACCAAAGGTTGGCTTCAAACCGAACACCCCGCAGAAATGCGCCGGCATGCGGATCGAGCCTGCCCCGTCTGAGCCCTGATGGAGTGGTCCATAGCCGGCGGCGGCGCCACTGCCCGCGCCAGCGGAGGATGCCCCGGCGTTGTAGCCGAGTTTCCAGGGATTTGAGGTAATGCCGGTGAGCGGACTCTGGCTCACGCCTTTCCAACCGAATTCCGGTGTTGTGGTTTTACCCAGCAGGATTCCGCCAGCTTGTTTAATGCGACTGACAACCGGGGCATCGAAACTGGGCGTGTTACCCGCCAGGATCCGCGACCCGCGCTGGGTGGGGATGCCATCGGTCACCGTCAGATCCTTGATCGTTACAGGTACACCGTGAAGGTCACCGAGTTCGGCACCGGAAGTCACGGCAATTTCGGCTTTTTTTGCCGCCTCCAGGGCGAGCTCAGGGGTGAACGTCGCGAACGCGTTGAGCTCGGGCTCGAGTGCTTCGATTCGCGCGAGCACCGCCTTTGTCACTTCCACCGGAGAGACTTTCTTTGCCTTGATGGCTGCGACCAGCTCCGTTGCCGGCATGAAACAGAGATCCAGATCGTTCATATTCGTTTCCGCGTTGCGCATCCAGCTTGATTGTAATTCGCCACATCAGTGTGACGGTTCCTATGGCTGGCGCATCGGCCCCGGTTGGTCTGAGGCGGGTTTGAAGTACTGCAAGTTTTGTGCAGGCACTCCTTCGTTGCCATAGGCAGTCCAGGAGGCAAAACCGAGAAGCTGTTTCTGCCGTTCATCCAGCTGCTCAACCACCTCTGAACGCAGTGAGTAGGGGTAATTAACCAACGGCCTGATCATCACCCTTTCCACCAGATCGATCGGCGCCACGTCCTCCACGATGCAGTAGCCGAAAACATCGAGTTCGTGCCGAGCCTTTTCCAGATCCGTCGTAGGGGTTGCACGCATGTTCGCCATTTTGCCTCCGTTGGCTCCGGTAAGCGTGGATAATAGTACCTTCCGCGAATTGATCAGCTCGGCGATAGTTCGGGGTAGAGTTCCCGCCATGCGCCTTTAAGAACGCGAGAGCCTGAACGCAGGAATAGAGCCAGCAGGGCGATTGCAATCAGGATATCCGGCCATCCGGAACCAAACAGCCATACCGCGAGAGTGGCGGCTATCACGGCAAACCCTTCTATCACATCGTTGCGCGAGCACTCCCATACCGATGCCATATTCACATCGCTATTCCGATGCGGATACAACAACCGCAGGCACAGTCCGTTCGCTCCTAAATTGAGAAGTGCGGCGATACCCATGACTTCAAATACCGGGGATTCAACGTTCGATAACCGCCAGCCTATTTGAGCAGCTACCGCGAGGGCAGCACCGAGGATCAAGAGTCCCTTGACGAACGCTACCCGTGCCTTTACCACAGACGCCGCTCCGACAACGGCCAAACTCAATGCGTAGGTCAGAGCGTCACCGAAATTGTCCAGCGCACCGGATAGCAGGGAAGAAGAACCACTATACGAAGCTGCGGCGACCATCATCAGAAAGGTCATCGCGTTTACTACGAGAACTACAATCAGCACTCGGCGCTGACGCTCTTCCAGCGCCGCTACGTCGATCTGACCCTGACAACAACTATCGCTCACTGCATTAATTCGCACACTTGAACCTCACGGATTGTCCATCAACGCATGTCGTAAGTCAGCTCATTGGTCCTGCCAGGTTTCAGTGGACGGGTATTGAGGGTGGCGCGCGCTCTGCCCGCTAGCCAATTTCTTCGGGTGCTGGCAGCCCCATCAATTCCACGGTCGAAACACCCGCTTCGATCTGCACTGCAAACGCTTCCTCCTTGGCAAGACGGGCTCGACAGCGTTCCAGCAATCCAGGCAGTTGCTCGGGTCGGATAACAACGACCCCATCTTCGTCGCCAACGATCAGATCACCGGGGTTTACCGCAACACCCGCACATTGGATCGGCCCGTTTACCGCGCCGCCGAAACCCTTGTGCGGACCGTTCGGGATCACGCCACGCGCGTAAATTGCCATGCCGGATTCACAGAGTTCGGCGACGTCGCGCACCGCGCCGTCTATAACGGCGGCTATCACGCCGCTCGCCTTGGCCGCGAGAGTGAGAATGCCGCCCCACACCGCAGTCTCGAGGTGAGCGCGTGCATCCACGATGAGCACACAACCGGACCATGCGGTCGTCAGCGCGTAGTGCAGAGTACCGTTGTCCCCGACCATGGTTTGCGCCGTGAGCGCTTGCCCGGCGAAGTTCATTCCGGGCCCGACCGGCTTGATGGCCGCGTGCATCGTACCGGTGCGGTTCAAATCGTCGCTGATCACAGCCGTCGGAATATCGCGCCACACATTGATGTCGTCGCTCGACATACGGTCCGTCGGCGCATCCCTCATCTCCAGTGCCATCGCTGGTCTCCCATCGCCCCTGTGGACGCCTATTATGCTTGTATCGACGGCGGCTGAGTGCTGAAATCGGTGCAAGGACACAAGCCACGACACTTCGCTGCACGCCTGTATCACTCCAATCCATCTTAAGGGGGATCCGATGGAGCAACTCGCAGCCCGTCTGGACCGCATTCAGCCGTCGCTAAGCCTGGCCATAACCCAGCGTGCCGCAGATCTGGCGGCCTCTGGCCGCGACGTCATTGCGCTGGCACTTGGTGAGCCCGATTTCGACACACCCGATCACATCAAACAGGCGGCGATTCGCGCAATTGAAGCGGGCGAGACCAATTACACCCCCGTGCACGGCACCGTGGAGCTGCGCGAAGCCATCATCGAGAAGTTCCGTCGCGACAATTCTCTGGATTACGAACTGGACCAGATCGCCGTCAGCTGTGGCGGCAAGCAGGTGATCTACAACGCGTTCATGGCAAGCATCGATCCCGGCGACGAGGTGATCATCCCGGCCCCCTACTGGCTCTCCTACCCGGACATCACCGTGCTTGCCGAAGGGGTACCCGTTATCGTGCCCTGTCCGGCCGAAACTGGCTTTCGTCTGGGCCCTGAAGAACTCGAAGCGGCGATCACACCACGCACACGCTGGCTTGTGCTCAACTCGCCAAGCAATCCGACGGGGGCGGCCTACACCCGGGCTCAGTTGCGCGCCCTTGCCGATGTTCTGCTGCGTCAGCCGCACGTGGCGATACTCGCCGACGACATCTACGAACATATGATCTATGACGAGTTCGAGTTCACGACGCCGGCACAAGTGGAACCGGAACTCTACGACAGAACTCTGACGCTCAACGGCATGAGCAAAGCCTACTGTATGACCGGCTGGCGAGTGGGCTTTGCGGGCGGACCCAGACAACTCATCGCCGGGATGAACAAGATGCAGGGCCAGAGCACGACACATACGAGTTCAATCAGCCAGGCAGCAGCGGTTGCTGCACTGACCGGCCCGCACGACTTCATCGCGGAGCACAACGAAGTCTTCAAGGCGCGCCGCGACCTGGTGATCGAAGCCATCGGCCACGCACCTGGCTTGACCTGCGCGGTTCCGGAGGGCGCTTTCTACGTTTACCCGTCCTGCGCCGGGACGATCGGCAAGACAACGCCCGACGGCAAGCGAATTGCCACAGACGAAGATTTCGTCAGTTACCTGCTCGAAGCCGAGGGCGTGGCCGCCGTCCAGGGCGCGGCCTATGGACTCACACCCCACTTCCGGATTTCCTACGCGACTTCCACGGCGGTGCTGGAAGAAGCCTGCGCACGGATCTGTCGCGCCTGCGAGGCATTATCCTAGTACCGGGTGTTAGCCTTTAGCCTTTGAAGCTCGTACCGGGTGTTAGCTTTTAGCCTTTAGAAGATCGGTTCCCTTTCCCGGAGCAATCGACGTATGCTTTCGTTGAACCGTTGCGGGAGAAACCCATGGCCATCACCGATCGTTACCAGGCCTATGCAGACGCCTTCGAAGAATCCTACGAAGACGACGACTGGACGCGTATTGAACCCTTTTTCACCGAAGATGCAGTCTACGAAGGCGCCCCCGAAGACGCCCGTGGTCGGGCGGCCGTGCTCGCGAAACTGAAAGACGGGGTGGACGCGTTCGATCGCAATATGGACAGCCGCACGCCCGACTTTCAGGCACCGACCGCGGAGGGCGATACCGTCAGCGTGAACTGGAAAGTCACCTACACCAAAGCAGATTGTCCGGATCTCGTTATTACCGGCCAGGAGATCGCGGTGTTCGAAGGCGATCAGATTGCACACCTGCGCGACGTGTTCGATCCGGCGGCGGAAGCAGCCATGGGCGAGTGGATGGAGACTCACGGCAGCAAGCTGCAAAGCTGAAAAAGCTGGTGCCGGTTGTTAGCCTTTAGCCTTTGTTCCTGTTCTTCGGCAGTGTAAAAGGCTAAAGGCTAACAACCGGCACTATCAGATCACTGCGATGTTGAACTCGCGCCGAATCTCACAGAGTGGTCTGTCGAGGTGTTCTTCAAAGGCGGACCAGGGCCACTTCGCGACCAGCCGCCGGCTGTGTCGAATGGTCCGTAGTACATCCGGTAGGCAGCGAACGAACTCGACGGTAATGCGCAGATAACCCACCTCGCTGAAGATCTGGTTCACCTGCGGGTGCTTGAAATATTCCAGATACCCTTTCAGGCCCGCAGTCGTTGCAAAAACAGTCCAGGTATCAATCAGCGTTTCACCGCGCAGAGACGTATCGCAGCCGAATACCACGTGCCCCGCATCGTGTTGCCGGAAGAGCAGCGCTACCTCATCTGGCAGATCATCGGGGGCCAGGAGCCCCGGGTTGCACTCGTAGTATTCCGCGATCGCTGCGCGAAGATTCTGCGTGGAATCCTGATTGATGTAGCGCGGTTCCAGCAAGGGCGAGATCCCTGAGGAAGGTGTGTAAATCATTTTACACAGAATCGGCAGGTGAGTGCCTGGCGCTAACTCGTCTGGGATGGTGTTGCGACGCGTCGCAAGTGAGGCCTGCAATCTCGACTAATCCAGTGGAGCGTGCAGGGTCGTGTGTCTGGTGATGATACCTCCACGACTGCCAACTTCTACGGAGCCGTAGCGCTGCTCGAAACATTCGGGCAGCGGCCTATCTCCAGCAATCGATAGCCACAATCGCAACAGGTGGCGGCGCTGGTCAGGATCGGTCGAGTCTTTGAATCCAGTGCGGTCGTGTAATTGAGAATGGTTGTAGACAAACTGGATGTCGCCCGGTTCCAACCGCATCGAGAAATGAATTTCCGGATCGTTTGCTAGCTTGTCAAAATAGTCGAGCGATTCAATATGACTATCGGTCAGCTTCTTCGCGTCAGGGAAGCGCTGGGCGCTGTCAATGTACTGCCGCTGATACATAGCTGTTAACAGACCAGCGTGCCAATTCAACGGCGGAATCTCAAAAAACGGTTTTGCCCCGTCGGGCACCTCACCACGGCGGTCGGTAGCGATGCTCTCAAACAAGTACGGCAATAAACCCGGACGTCCAAGCCGCATGCGGTTATAGAGTGTTTCCACACTCACCAGCAGAGATTTGCCTCCTTCCATTGCATCGCGAATACACAACAAACCAACCACGTCCGCCGAGTCGGTATGAAAGGATTGCCGCTGCGATGTCTGGTAGATGCGCGTGTTGACGTCACCTGCATCTTTCCCAATATCCCGCACGTGCCCGAGGATATGACCCTGTGCATTCTGTGAACGCGCACTCCCCAGATGTGCGCCAACACCACAAAAAATCGTGGCGACGAATTCCTGACTGTATGAGCCGATTGGTAAGCCTCTGAGCACCTCCACGCCAACACCATGGAGCAGCTTGTCTTTCAGATCTCGAAGATGACCCGAGAAATGAAGAAGCGGGAAATCGGCAATGGAAATCTCACCAACGTCACGCCCAAGGCTGAGGAAGTATTCAGCTGCATTCTCCAAGTCCTGTACATCGCCCAACGTCAGACGATAGAGCCACTTTGTTTCATCACTCGCCATTTCACTGCCCACCCACGCTGATGGTCGGGTTATCCGATCGGGCAAACTATTCGGTGATTCCGTCATATGCGGTCCGTTTCGACTAGCGTTGGCCAATGGCTGAGTCACCTGTCCTCAGCCGTAGAATCAAGGGTGGGAATCCTGCGTCATCGACTCGGCGGCGGCGGCATCGATTTCCTGTGCACGCAGATATGCATCACGCATGCTGAGTCGCTCCCAGTAGCCCTCGAAGCCGGCCCGCTTGTCGATCATGCCAAACTGAAGACCAAATCCTATCTGAGAACCGACATAGACATCAGCCGCTGAGAAGCTTTCACCCGCAATAAACGGACGGCTGGCGACGATGCGTTCGAGGGTATCGACGACAAGATCAAAGCTGCCGTAGCCTATCGATCTTTGATTCTCCTGGGGGACTTCAAACCCGAGCCCACGATTTGCAATCGCAGCCTCGAATGGCCCAGCTGCGAAAAACAACCAACGATAGTAGTCGCCGCGCTGCTCAATTGGTGGCGCAAGGCCTGCAGCTGGAAACACATCAGCAAGATACACGCAGATCGCGGCCGTTTCTGTCAGCACCTGGTCACCGTGAACTACCGCAGGCACCTTCCCCATGGGGTTGATCGCCAGATAATCCGGAGCTTTCATCGCCGCGCCCAACTCGAGCAACTCCGTACGATAGGCAATACCCAGTTCTTCAAGCATCCAGCGCACTATTCGCCCACGCGACATCGGGTGGGTGTAGAACACGAGTTCTGCAGCCATTAGTTCTCCTTGCAGCATCCAGCGTAATGGCGGACCTGCCCAGTTTGTGCCAACTCTGGCCGCACTACGAGCACAGGTATGTTCAATAACGGTCATCTTCCGGGCGCAGCGGTGTTGCTTACGTGAGGAGTCGATGCATCGACGGCGATGATTGTGTTTCTGCAGGAATAGCAGTTATATGGACGGGCCATTACCCAATTCGGGAGACCGGCATGAAATATTCCATTTTTCTATTGCTCAGCGTGTTCACCGGCACTCTATACGCAGCGGAGTATCCCAGTATGGAAGGCGTGTGGCAGGGCCAGGTGCGCATCCTCGCTTCGGGTGACCAGGTGCGCGGTGAAGTTGCTCCCGGTGGCGCCCTGATACAGGACATTGAACTGCAGCTTACGGTGAGCTATCAGGATCGCGAAGTGTTCATCGGTGAATCGCTATCCAATGCGCCGGACGCGGAGCCTGTGCCCGTATGGGGCGCGATCCGCTCGACGGGGAAAGAGGGTGTCTTCGTTACCGCAAACGGCGGTCGCGGCAATATCTGGTTCACAAGCGCAGACACCTTCGAGTTCTGCTTCGCCAACCAGTCGCAGGAACAGTTGAGTTCATACTGCGCGGTGCTGGAGAAACAGCAACCCTAGTGAGGCGCGCCGCCCAGGCGGGTCCGTTGCATTGCGGCTGCTGTAGTACGGGTCACGGGGAGCACAAACGGCTCCCCGTGATAGCGTCTACATTCGATTCGCCGGGGTGTTGATCCAGTAACCTTGCCACAGGGCACTCTTGCAGCGACTAATCGCAGCAAATCGCGCATCTGCTGCCGCTCCCCCAGCGGAGGCAAGGTAGTCTTCCGAAGTTTCAGCAAAATTCATCAGATTCGGGCTGGCACCGATCCAGGCCCAGTCCCAATCCCCGGAACCGCCGCGGAACGGCAGCATCAAAACAGCGTCGTAGCTTTCGAATGCCGCGGAACCCATCTTGTCTATCTGGGTTTTCCAGAAGTCAGTCGCCTTGCGGACGTCGTCCATGTCGGCACCGTTTATGTGGTTGCAGGTGAAGGTTTCTACGACAGCATCGGAATTTCTATCTTCTCCCGTACCGATTACTCCGGTCTTGATAGGCTCCGTGAGGTTGATACTGCTGATGCAGTCCCCGAGTGCTGCAAACCGAGGTCCCATGATCCGGGCGTTTCCGGAAGACACAAAAGCTTCCTCTCCCCGGGCCATGGATTTCAGATCGGAATTGAGTATTCCCCAGATGTAGTCGTAGCCCATGCCGCTGCGAAACGGCAGCCAGATGAAGGATCCCGCTGCTTCATCCGATGCGGCCCCGGAATCCAGACTTTTGAGCGTATCGATTGTTTCCCACAGATTTTCTACGTTTTTACCTTCGGCGAAGTTACAGGCAAACAGTTGCAGCACGTCCGTTTCCTGGGCCTGGACGGTGCAAACAAGAAAGCTCAGCAAGGTGCCAGCGATTATCTTTTTCATTTGTGATCTCCGATTGACGTACAGGAGATGCCCATTGCACGCAGAGACGGCGGTATCGCGCCTAACGGTGGCGCGCACCCGGTGCACGTCGATGTGACGACTTCCTCCCCCGCGTCATTCTGCCACCGATACCGATAGTCGAACAACGACGAAATTTGCGCGGTGTAGCCAACTTTATCGTTGAATCGCGCCGCCTGTCAGGCCGGTTCGCCAGCTGCGGCACAGCATTGAACCTGATGCCCGGCCGGTGTGACCCATACCTGAAGCAACCGATCCCGTCAGGGGTGAATCGATGAAATCTTCCTCCCACTGCCCTTCCTCCCATTACCCTTCCTCCAACTACGCAGCCGATCACTTCATTGCGAAACTCGCCATTTACCTGACGTACGTCCTGGTAGGCGCGATCAGCATCGAATCAGGGAATTCATACGTCGCTCTGTTTCTGGGGACCGGGGTATGGCTGTTCGGGATTAACGGGGCCGCCTATCTCGTTGAAGTGCTCCGCGGTCACCATCATTGTCACAACCTCTGGTAGGCCGTTTTACGCGCACACTACAGGACAACGGCCGAGGGACTATTTCGGCGCGCGAGCAAGATCCTCGCGGATCGTCTTGCCGGCCATGTAGTAGTGGAAAGCGCACCAGAAATACACGAGCACGACGATGACCAGAGCGTATCGCAACGCCTCGCTACCGTAGCTCGGTTCCAGCAAATCGCTGATCATGCCCGTTGCGAGGGGCCCGAGGCCAAGACCAATCAGGTTCAGCACAAAAAATAGAAACGCCGAAGCAAGGGCCCGCATGCGCACGCTGACAATACCGTGAGTCATGGCGAGGGTGGGACCTAAGAACATGGCGCCCAGAAACACGGGGATCAGATAGATCGACAGCGAGAGGGCATAGTTGTTGAGGAGATACACCGCCAGCGAAAACGGGATGGCGAATACCGTTGCCAGACCCGGTACCCAGATGTACCAGCGTTTGTCGCGCTTACCCAGCTTGTCGGCGAAGTAGCCGCCGAAAAAGGTGCCGGCAGCGCCCGCGGTGCCGGATATCAGCCCCAGCCAGAGGCCGATGTCCCCCGTGCCGGAGAGATCGTAAGTGCGAATGTAAAACGAGGCAATCCACTGCCCGACTCCATAGCCGACAAAAGCGTGCAGGCCTGCTGCGAGAGACATGTGGCGGAACGACGGCCGCGACCAGATCAGCTTCAGTACATCCGAAAACGGCGGAGCATCGGCTACTTTTTCGATTTTTTCCGCATGCCCTCGCGGCGGTTCGCGCAACGTGAAGCGCACGATCAGCGCCAGGATGATCCCGGGTGCCCCGATCACGAAAAAAACCATCCGCCAACCGAGCAGATCGTTCACGTAGCCGCCGATGACAAAACCCAGCAGCACGCCGAAATTGATGCCCATCGAGTAAATCGACAAAGCGGTGGCTCGCTCTTCTGGCGGGAATAGATCGGAGATCATGGAGTGCGCGGGTGGGCTGCCGCCGGATTCACCAATACCCACACCGATGCGGGCGGCCAGCAGTTGCCAGTAGTTGCCCACGATCCCGGATACCGCCGTCATGAAACTCCAGATACCTACCGCTAACGCAACGATGTTGCGTCGCGTGCCTTTATCGGCCCAGCGGGCGATGGGAAGACCAAACGTGACATAGAAGATTGCGAAGCTGAAGCCCGACAGGAGCCCGAGCTGGGTATCCGTCAGAAGCAGTTCTGCTTTGATGTCTTCCTGCAGGATGACCAGAATCTGGCGATCGATGAAGTTGAAGATGTAGACGGTGGTGAGCACCGC
>JAPUFN010000448.1 GCA_027293665.1 Gammaproteobacteria bacterium
AACCATTCCAGGAGCCATCGCTCCTGCAGACTCGTTTTCTGCGCAAGTTCAGCGGCGGTCACAGGTCCTGCATCAGTGAGTGCTTTGTACAAGCCCAGCCTGTCGCCGATGTGAATCATGAGCGACACCATTTCACCCTGCTTGTAACTCCACACAGCGAAGGAATAACGCTTCAGCTGGTCAGGATCGATCGTAGACTGTTCCATGCCACCTCTATCACTAATTCAACAAGTAATCGTTCAACAAGCCAACCCACCCCTTGAGCCGTAAAGACCGATCAATCGCTTTCGTCGAGACCGTCGATAGGCTTGTAATAGGGTTTGCCCTCCAGCGCTTGAAATTTCTTCACCCAGTTCGCGCCTGCCTGTTCTTCTGAAGTAAACGACCAGTCCTGACGGTGGTAATTCCAACTTTCCGGATTCAGCTTTTGCGCTTCTACCCAGTACTTGCGCGCGGTGGCTTCGTCATCATGTTGCAGGAAGTAGACGCCAAGCTTGAACAGCGGCTCCGCTCGGGCAGCCTCAGCCGTGCGACTCTGCAACTGCAGCTCGCCGCGCGATGGCAAGTGTGCGCTGGCGTCTCCATGTTTCACCCAATCCACGACCATTGGCGCATAGTCATTTCTACCGAATTCGAAGTCGCCGGATTTATGGACAGTGGCATACGTGCCTTCGTCGATTCGCCGCACGTAGCCTTCTTCATCGATCCAGACTGCCGAGGGAACGTTGCCGAGGTTGTAGAGTGAACTGATGGTGTGCGCCTCATCCACGAGTGAGACAAAGCTCGTTTTCGCCAGTTCGTACCAGGGTGCTGCCGCTGCGATGCCACCCGTGTCCTGCGCCGCAGCGAGAATGACGAAGTTGCTGTCGGAGGATTCGTTCTCCAGAGATTCGAATACTGCCTGCCAACCTGACAGGTCAAATCTGCATCCTCACCAGGATGCCCAGGTCAGCAACATGATCTTTTTACCCTTGAAGTCCGAAAGCTGGACACTTTTGCCGGACATGTCGGTCAGCGTGAAGTCTGGAGCCAGCGCTTCCTTCACAAAGCTCAAACGTCTTGCGGGAATGGCGCCGAAGCTCCAGACCGCGTTGTCGAAATCTACCGCATAGGGCTGCTGCAACCGGTCCGCAAGCTCGGTCACATTGAACCATTGCTGACCGCCGCGGGTGATGAAGATGTCGCTGTCCTCATCCTGTCTGACGGGGACGCAGATATCATCGATGCACGCGCCTTCGGGCTTGAGCTCGAAACCGTTGACCCGGGTGAGCTCCGCGGGTTTCACCCAGAGATCGTTGGGGTCAGTCAGTGTATCCGCCACCTCGACCGCTCGATCTTCATAAAGGACCACTGTATTTGCCAATGCCTGGCACCCGGCCAGCATGAGCAGCATAGTCGCTACCGCTTTCATTCATCCTCCCTCGAACCATGAGTTGCAGTCTGTGCTGCAACATAGAGCCGATCGTCCCGGCGTTCAATAGCCGTCCAGCAATTCGTTGGAGGGGCCAATGCCCGGCCATCTATGGGCCTCTGCTACACTCGCTCAACCGGCGCCACCATCTGCTATGAGTGATCGACATGATCGAAGCTGATCTGGAAACGCGCATTCGCGGTGCATGGCAGGGCCGGATCACCGGCTGCCTGCTCGGCAAAGCGGTGGAAATGCTGTCCCTGCGCGAGGGCTTCGATGCGTTGCAGGAGTACCTGCAGCGGGCCCACGCACTGCCGCTGCGCGACTACATTCCTCTGCTTGAGGGCACGCGGGTCTGGGCAGGATGCTGTCGTGGACACATCACTCACAGCGAACCCGATGACGACATTCACTACACGACACTTGCTCTGATCATGCTCGAAGCACACGGCACTGCCCTGACGACGGAAGACGTCGCCCGGACCTGGCTCAACTATCTGCCGGTAGGAATGACTTTTACCGCCGAACGCGCGGCGTACCGGATTCTGCTCAACCGCGCGCACGAGTGGTTTCCTCAAGGCCGGGAACCCGGGTTTGATATCAGCGAGTGTTCCGACAATCCATACAACGACTGGATCGGCGCACAGATTCGGGCGGACCTCTATGGCTGGGTCACACCTGGCAATGCAACGTTAGCCGCCCAGCTTGCGACCCAGGATGCCCAGCTGTCCCATCGAGGTGATGGCATCTCCGGGGCCGTGTTTGTGGCAGCACTCGGTGCTGAGATTCCGGCTGCCGAATCACTCGTCAACGCTGTCACCAGAGCCAAGACACATATCCCGCAGGACTCAGGCGCAGCAGAGGCGATCGAGCTGGGCATGAGTTGCGCCGGAGACGCGGCTGGACCTGCAACAATCCGGGATAAATACGCATCCCTCTCGCCGGTACACACGCTGAACAATCTCGCCCTTGTCGTCTGGGCGCTGCTGACGCACACCGATGACTTCGGCGCCGCGATCGGTGACGTGGTTGCAGCTGGCCTGGATACCGACTGTAACGGGGCGACGGTCGGCGCGCTGTGGGGGCTGCAGGGTAAACCAATACCCGAGCCGTGGCTGAACCCCTGGCAGGGCAAAGTCGCACTTTCCCTCGCCGGCCACGACACGTTGCAGTTGTCTGAACTCGTTGACCGCACAGTCAACCTGGCTAAAACCCTTAGTGCCGGTTCTTCGTTGGCGGATTCTTACCAAAACGAAGCGTAAACCAGCGTCGCTTATGCCAGGGCTGCGCCTCTTCCCACCAGATGTGGAGCCGGGACTTGAATTTGCCGGGTTCATCCAGACAGCCAACCTTCACGCCGCACTGTTCCGGATGCGCATCGCTGGAAGCAAAAAGATGCGTGCCACAAGTGCCGCAGAACGATCGAGTCATAAGATTCTGCGAGTCAGAAAGTGTCGCGAATTCCTTTGGCGTGCCTTTCGTGATTCGGAACTGGTCGCGTTGCACGCCGACAACATATGCCGGGCCGCCACCAGCCATGTACTGACAGGTCCGGCAATGGCACGCAAGCTTGTAGGTCAACGGATCATAAAATCCGAAACGTACTTCGCCACACGCGCAACCACCTGAGTATTTTGTCTTATCGGTCTCTTCCATGACTCTACCGTCATTTCTCCTGCTGTTGATTCTGCACGATATTCGGCGGCTTCTCTCCCGCAAAAAAAGCCCGCACGTTGTTTACCGCACACATGCCCATCGCATGACGGGTCTCCTGTGAGGAGCTGCCCATGTGCGGCAGGAGGACGACATTTGACAGTTTCTGTAATTCCACGGGCACTCGTGGTTCCGCTGCGTAAACATCAAGTCCGGCGCCTGCAATCGCACCGCTTTGCAGCGCCACCACCAATGCCGCCTCATCGACGATGTCGCCACGCGCCGTGTTGAGCAGGATCGCATGGTCCTGCATCAGCTCGAAGGCAGCGGCATCAATGAGATGGTGCGTCTGCGTTGAGCTCGGACAATGCAGAGAGACGAAATCCGAGCGTGTGAGCAGATCCTCGAGTGCACAATATTCTGCGTCGAGCGAGCGAAGGAGTTCTTCGGCTGGAGCCGCACCACCACTACGTCCAGCCAACAGAATTTTCATGTCGAATCCGAACCTGGCCCTGTGAGCCAGTGCCTGGCCAATGCGGCCGGCACCCACAATGCCGAGAGTTTTACCCGTAACTTTCGTACCAACAAGATGTGTTGGCCGCCAGCCTGTCCAACCACCTTCGCGCAACTCCCGTTCACCCTCACCCGTGCGTCGTGCTGTCATGAGGAGCAACGTCATCGCGAGATCGGCCGTGCACTCGGTCAGCACTCCAGGCGTGTTGGTGACACCGATGCCGCGCCGAGCCGCGGCCGCAAGATCAATGTGATTAAAGCCGACCCCGAAATTAGCCAGCAGCCTCACCTTTGCATCCGCAATATCCAGCAGAGCCGCATCGATGG
>JAPUFN010000449.1 GCA_027293665.1 Gammaproteobacteria bacterium
GCAACGAAATCGATCGAGAATTTGTGCTTCAGCGACTTGCCATCCCAGTCGTACAGCTTGAAGTACTGCACGTCGCGGCCGGTGGACTCGACCTTGTCCCAGTTCGCCATCAGCGACGAAGTGAAATACAGCCGCTCGCCATCCCAGCTCTGCGAGACCATATTGACCTGCTCGCCGATGCTCTCTTCGAAGACCTGCACCGGGGCATGCGGATTCGAAATATCGTAGAGGCGGACGAGACCATCGTTCCAGGTGTTCACCCACAGGTGGTTGTCGTCTGCCGAGATGGAGATGTCCACTGGAAACGGAATTTTCGACGCGTCGCCGATATCCGCAACCTCATCTGCCTGCCACTCGCCGGCATCGTCTTCATAGATCAGCCAGATTTTCGAGGTGAGAGCGGTGGTCGTGAAACAGTAGTTACTCTGCGAGCCCCAGGCACAACGAATCTCCAGCGGCGCGCCGGGCACATCCAGCACCTTCTTTGGTGTGCGCGCGTGCAGATCCCAGATGACCACGGTATTGCCAAAGCGCTTCATGGCTTCCGGGTCCGCCATCATGACGCCGAGATTCATCATGTAGTTGTTCCAGCCGGTGAACGACGAGGTGATCATCACGTTGCGTCGCGGCAGAACACGGAGGTCGTAACCATAGCCATCCGCGAAATTGCCGGATTTCACCGCACCACCCAGCGCATCATCCGTCGGCATCCAGTGGGTCGTGATGTACTCGCCCGCGTTCGTGTACTCCACCATGCCGGTACGGCCGCCGTGGTCCCGGTTGTTAGACAGTCCGGTCACCATCATGCGGCCGGGCAGGGCGTAGCTGGTGTGCGGACCGACCACGCCACCGGAGCTTGCCACGAAATCATCGATGGTTTTATGCAGTTGCGGTGCCGCGGGGTTGCTGTGGACATCGAAAATGAAAATCTTGCTGGTATCCAGACCACTGGCCCACAGATAGCGTCGATCATCCGTGAAACCGGAGTGATGGGCTTCATTGCGGCCGCCAACTGAGACGCTGTGCACCACCTGGCCGTAATTGGCGGAAACGGGATTGACGTCGATTGTGACGAGCTTATCCTGCTCATCGCCCACGTCTGGCATACCGAGTGTCCAGACGTAGACGAAATCCTCCTGGCCGACAATTTTCGCCATGTACGGCGACATACAGGTTTCGTCGGCGTGACTGGCTGCTGAGAACAGCATGAAAACCAGCGCCGGAATAAAATAAAGGCTGCGAAGACTACGCATAGTGAGATTCCCCCCATTCATTTGTCTCTCCCGGGCGGTATCCTATCACCGATGGTTTGATTGGGGAGCGCTATTAGGGGTGGTCATCCGGACCGGAATCCTCAGCAGAATCGCACTCTTGGCGACATTCTGCAGCCTGTCGTTCCTGGCCGGCAATTGCCCGGCGGCGACGCTGCGAGACGCAGCGCGCGTAAGTGACGCACAACCGCTCCCCCGCGTGGGCCAGGGTGACGATCGCACGGGCTATCAATCAAGCGACTATCGCTCGAACTCGAAAAGCCTGGCTGTGCTTACCGGCCACGATGCCGCCCTTGAAGCACTTGCCGCAAATCCCCCATTAGGCCTGCCCGCACTGCCGGACCCGCCACTCGCACCGCGCATCGCGCTTGGCCGAACGCTCTTTTTCGAGCGCCGCCTTTCCGCCAACAACACCCTCTCCTGCGGCATGTGTCATGTGCCGGAACAGGCCTTCACGCAAAACGAGCTGGCAACACCGGTCGGGATCAGGGGTGCTTTCATCAAACGCAATGCGCCCGCCCTCTTCAACGTCGGCTATCGGCCGGTGCTGTTCCACGACGGCAGGGAGACAAAACTCGAAGTCCAGGCCTGGGCGCCACTGCTGGCAGCTAACGAGATGGGTAACGTAAGTCGCGCAGCGGTGATTCAGCGTCTGATGGATATCGATTTCTATCGGGACGCTTTCGCGACAGAGTTTAGCGATGGCCTGACCGAGCTGAATCTGGGAGCGGCTCTGGCGGCCTATCAGCGGGCCCTGTTGTCCGCCGACTCGCCGTTCGACCGCTGGTTCTATGGTGGCGACACTCACGCGGTCGACCCTTCCGTGAAACGCGGCTTCGAATTGTTTCGCAACAAGGATTGCGGCAGCTGCCATGTGCTCGATCACAGTGCTGCGCATTTCACAGATGACGACTTCCACAACACCGGGGTGTCCGCGCGCAGCGCCAGCATCCGCGCGCAACCACCAGCAGAGCTGCAGATTGCACCTGGTGTAAAGATTCCAATCGATACCGATTTGAGCGTACCGCACCCGGGCGATGACGGCCGCGCCGAGATAACAGGCGAGCCAACGGAGCTTAGAAAGTTCCGGACACCGTCTCTCAGAAACGTCGCACTGACAGCACCCTACATGCACGACGGCAGCCTGCCGACGCTCGCTGCCGTGGTCGATTTCTACAACACGGGCGGTGGGGAAGATGAAATCAAGGATGCTCTCATGCGACCACTGGGCATGACGTCGAGTGAGGAGCACGATCTCGTGGCGTTTCTCGAAGCATTGACCGGCGCAAATACAGATGCGCTCGCAGCCGACGCCCGCACCGCCCCCATCGGCGACCCGAAATAGTACCGGGTATTAGCCATTAGCCTTTTGCCGTCACCACCGGGCTTCGATTACCGGCAACAAAAGGCTAATGGCTAATACCCGGTACTATGGGTTGAACATCCAGACCAGGCAGCGAGAGGCTAAAGGCTAACGAACGGCACTAAAAGGTTGTTTTGACGCGCGAGGAGGCGTCGAAGAAATCCTGAAAGTTCTGGTTGTAGCGGTAGAAAAGATCTTGCCGGTATTGATCGTCTGCGGGCGAGTACGCGATGCTTTCTTCCTGTGACAGGTCGATGCTGTTCAGCGTGTGGTTGAGATCCGCTTTGCCGTGCTCCTGGATGTTCGCGATCATCTCGCTCCAGAGTTGTTGCGGCATGTCGATCACGAAGTCGATCGACTCGAGCGCGTCACGTGTGACTGCGCTTATCTCGGCGCACGCTTCCCCTTCGAACACTATCAGGAAGTGTTCCTTGCCCACCGTGAACGCAGCGCGGGTGTGACAGGCACCACCGCCACCGCTGTGCAGAGAGCTGTCCGAGTTGTAGACCGACTGAACAGCCTGGAACCAACTCTCGGAGGGGAACACGGGCATCTGCAAACCTCTGTCTTCGGAAATCAGGGAGCGGAGATTATTGCATAGCTGTTGTTGGCCACAACGACTTCCCAGCGCACCCCGGACACTCCGAGTCCGTGGCTCAGAGCTTCTTCTGTAAATCGCCCCATTGCGAAAAGCGATCGAACGCACCGCGCAGCAACCAGACAACCAACGCCACCACGCACAACAACATCAGCCAGCGCAGGCCACCGGCAAGCAACTCAAGGTTCCAGTCGGGCCAGACAAACCGATAAACGCGCAGGACTTCCCATCGCTCCACAAGCCAGTGCCATCCGGTATGGGCGACAAAAGCCGAGAGCACTATGACACTCGCC
>JAPUFN010000045.1 GCA_027293665.1 Gammaproteobacteria bacterium
TCTGTGTTGCAACATGGCGCGGACGCCAATGCGCAGGGGTTGCTGATAAATGTCTCCCGTGCCGTGATGTTCGCTGACCCGGCAGATCCCGTGGCCGGCGCGGTTCAGGCTGCAACCGACTTTGTGAATAAAATCAGACAGTTACAGGCTGAAATTACACCAGATCGGGCAATGGTCTGACGGCTTTTCCTCGCCGCGCATTTCCTGGTCAACGCCGCAATCTTCGACCTTGCGCATGATTGATTGCGTGGCGAGTATCAGGTCGATGCGTAATCCCCGCTTAGGCTCGCGGTCAAACCCACGGCTGCGATAATCGAACCAACTCCACAACAACGGATCATCGCTGCTGCTGACGGTGTAGCTGTCGCTTAAACCCCAGGCGGTCAGTCGCTCCAGCCACTCGCGCTCTTCGGGGAGGAAACAGCACTTGCCGGTGCGCAGCCAGCGTTTTGCGTTGTCCTCGCCAATGCCGATGTCCACATCGTTTGGTGCAACATTCATGTCTCCCGCGAGAAGCAGCGCTTCGGCCGGGTCACACCGCTCATCGAGGTAGCGCGCGATGTCCGCGTAGAATTGCTTCTTATTGGGGAATTTTGTGGGGTGGTCGCGACTTTCGCCCTGTGGGAAGTAACCATTCAGGATCCGCACGCGTGTTCCGTCGACTGGATAGACGGCCGAAATGAAACGGCGTTGCTGGTCTTCTTCGGCCCAGGGTATACCGCATTGAACCTCCAGCGGTTCGATCTGCGACAGGAGCGCGACGCCATAGTGGCCCTTCTGGCCATAATAGTGGACGTGTGGATAACCCAGCGCCTGCACGTCCTCGAGCGGAAAGATGTCGTCGGCGACCTTGATTTCCTGTAGCGCAAGGACGTCCGGTCGATGTTTCTTGCGGATGGTAGCGAGTTGATGCAGCCGCGCGCGGATGCCATTGGCATTGAAAGATACAAAACGCACGGTCGCCCCCCTCTACGAAACGACCCATATTGTGTAAAGTGAGCGGGGAAGGCAACCGCTGTAGAATTCTAATTATTTTATTAGATAAACGGTTTATCTCATTGATATTAAATCGATTAGTTTGAAAGATTCTGCGAATTTTTACGCCTTACAATTTCCGGATGGGCGTGCCGGGGCGCGGTATTTAGAATAGCCGTTCGAAGCTCGGGGCCATTTGTCGGGGGGCGTCTTCGGACACACGGCATCGGGCATAAACCGCGAT
This sequence comes from Gammaproteobacteria bacterium, assembly GCA_027293665.1. Taxonomy (GTDB): domain Bacteria; phylum Pseudomonadota; class Gammaproteobacteria; order Pseudomonadales; family Azotimanducaceae; genus SZUA-309. Next base: position 1,220 of record JAPUFN010000045.1, read on the forward strand.
CGATGATCGGCCGCGAAATACGTTGGATTTTTGCAGACGGAGTCGCACATCCAGCGGGCAGGGAGAGCCGGGGGTGACCCCCGAAGCGGTAATCTACAGATATCTCGAAGCAGCCAATCAGCAGCCGTTTGCGGCTGCGGATTTCGTGCGTGTGCTCGGCGCGGATGCAGACCTGCTCGGGCGCTGGCTCAACCTGCTCGAATGTCGCGCGGATCCAGCCGCGCTGACCGTCTTGATAGAAGGTTTGAGCTGCGAGCAACTGCGCAGCCTTGCTCAGGCGCAGGCGTGGGCCGTGTTGCCGGTTGCCGGTAGTGCCCGCCTGGGTCTTGATCAGTGGCAGGCGGTTTTGCGCTCAGCGTTCCTGGCAGAAGTCCTGGCGCAACAGCTTGGCCTCAAGCACCCCGAAGGGATTCGTTGGAAAGTGTTGCTCGCCGTTTCCGGGGTGAATCTCACACACGATCCAGAGATGACCGAACTCAGCGAATTCCGCGGTGCCAGCGCTGAACTGTTGGAAGATGCCAGCCCACTGATCAGAGTCTTTACCGTAGTTGATGCGCTGGAAGTACTCGACGAATACCGTGCCGGGCAACTGGCGCAACGGCTGCTATCGTTGAATGCCGAAGATTTTTCCGAGTTGGTTGAGTGGGCGGGTAATCGGTGCAGCGATCTGGTGTCATCGCTTGAACTGAGCGTTGACAGCGAAGCCGACTGGTCAGACCGGCTCTGGGTGCAGCAGCAGGTCGGCATGCTTGCGGAGTTGTTGATGACGAGCACGACGCTCGAAGAACTGCAGTTTGCCCACGAATTTGCAAGTCGTAGTCTGTTTTCCCAAGTTCCCTACCTGCTGGTGCTGGATTCGCAACAGCGACTCGTGCCCATAGTCGACAATGCGATATCGATCAGGCTCGATTCACCGTCGAGCGAAATCGCCCGAGCCGTGCGCGAAGGCGTTGACCTGCCGCTGACGGATACCGCCGCAACGTCTGTCGGCGAACGCCAGCTGTTGCGGCGCATGGGTGCGCGGGCAGCTACCTGCGTGCCTCTTGTTGCAAATGAAAATCCGGTGGGTGCGCTACTGTTTCTGGTCGATGAAGATGTGGACAACTATTTCGCCCAGTTGCTGTATGTCCGGCAGCTTGCGCTGCAGCTGGCGCAAACGCAGGTGCAACCGGACAATGAGCAGGAACTGGTGAAACGCTACCGCCAGCGCGAAGAAAAGCGCCTGCGTGAGCTGATCCACGAAGCCAACAATCCATTGAGCGTTGTGCACAACTACCTGCACATTCTGCAGATGCAGCTGCAACACGAACCGACTGCAACCGAGCAACTGCAGATGGTCAGCACGGAACTCAAACGCACGGGTGAGATTATTCAGAGGATGCGCGACCTCTCACCGATTTCTGAGCTGGAACCTCAAGCCCAGGTGGTCTTCGCCGAATTCGACTTGAACGACCTGGCTCGACGCGTATTCGAGCTGCATCGCGGGTACGCGGACGATCACGATGTCGATCTCCTCATCGAGTTGGCACAGGGTGGCGTGATACTTGCTTCCGATGAGCAACGGCTTGCCCAGATCCTGAACAATCTCATGCGCAATGCAATTGAAGCGTCATCTGGTCAGAGCGTGTCGCTGGGTAGCGAAGTCGGCATATTCCGCGAGGGGCGCGAGGGTGTGGAGGTGTATGTCAAAGACACGGGCCCGGGTCTGTCACGAGAGGTGCTCGCCAGTTTGGCCGAACCGAAGAATTCGACCAAAGGTGGCGATCATGCCGGACTGGGATTGCACATCGTCCATCGGCTTGTTCTGGAACTGCAGGGCGGTATCGACGTGCACACTGCGACCGGTGCAGGCACCATCTTCAGGATATTTCTCCCACTCAAACCTCTTTGATCAGGTTCCGCGCGATGACAGTCTGCTGAATCTGGCTGGTGCCTTCGTAGATTCGGAACAATCGAACATCGCGATAGAAGCGGGTAACCGCATACTCCTCCATATAGCCGGCTCCGCCATGGATCTGCACAGCACGGTCTGCCACCCGCCCAACCATCTCTGAGGAAAAAAGTTTGCAGCACGAAGCCAGCGTGTTGACAGCCTCGCCTGCGTCGCGGCGGGACGCAGCATCCAGCACCATGCATTCGGCCGCGTAAGTCTCAGCTTTGCTGTCGGCGATCATCGCTTGAATGAGTTGGAACTGGGCGATCGGCTGACCGAATTGTTTGCGCTCCACCGC
>JAPUFN010000450.1 GCA_027293665.1 Gammaproteobacteria bacterium
CAGTGATTGTGCCCTGCTCTATTGCGATGGCATCGGCATCGACGATCGTTGTGCCGTCCCAGATGTTGAGATCCGTCAACACGCTGCGGCTGTTGCCTGGCAGGTCAATGGTAGAGGTCTGCAGGCTCAGACAGCCTCCAGCAGGGTGGCGAGGACGGGCGCCAGGTGTACTTCGGCAACGATGCCGGCAAACAGTGCAAAGCCGACCCAGACGTTGTTGGCGAACGCGCTGAAACATTTAGCCGGCTCACGAGAGCGAATCAGGATCTGCTGGTAGACGAACAGGCAGGCGGCGCTCGCCACCCCCACCAGGTAGAAGGTCTGATATTCGAGCTGTTCACCGACCAGGAGAAACGTGACAAGAGCGGCGATCTGCAGGACGCCCACCATCAGTCGGTCCGCGGCGCCAAACAATATCGCGGTGGATTTGATGCCGATACGCAGATCGTCTTCGCGGTCGACCATCGCATACAGGGTGTCGTAGGCGACGATCCACAGCAGGCTTGCCACAAACGCCAGCCAGGCGACCGCGGGCAGCGAGTTTTGCACCGCGGCAAAGGCCATGAGCAGGCCCCAGCTGAAGGCCGCGCCCAGGACGACTTGTGGCAGATACGTCCAGCGTTTCATGAATGGGTACAGTGTGGCGATCCCGAGGCCGCCCAGCGCCAGCCAGCGAGTCAGCGGATTGAAAAATACAAGCAACGCAGACGCTGCGAGCAGAAGCAGGAATAAAAGAATCATCGCACTCTTTGTGGTAACCACGCCGGTCGCCAGGGGTCGCTGGAGCGTCCGTTCGACCCGGCCATCAAACTTTCTGTCGGCAATGTCATTGATCACGCAACCGGCCGCTCGCATGATGGCTGTGCCGCTGGCGAATACGAGGATCAATGCGATGTCGGGCAGTCCTTCGCTGGCCATCCACAGCGCACCCAGCGTCGGCCACAGGAGTAGCAGCGTTCCCACAGGCCGCTCCAGCCGCATGAGTTGCAGATAAGGGTTGGACGTTAGATTCATAGGCTTCACGGCAATGGCGCGGGAGTTTAGCGTCTCGTCTGCGTCGCGGCCACAGCTTTGCGGCCATCGTATCGAGCGCCTGATGCAATTGATTTTTGTGGACCGTGCAAGTAGTTTAGCCCGCCTTGCGAACCGTCCCATTCCTGGCGCGAGGCCTGCTGTAGAGGGTTTCTTCCAGGCGCGGGAGATGAACGATCAGCTGGGTCTTGAAGACGGGCTTGAACAAGGGCGTAAAGAAGAATGAAGAAATGGCAATGCATCGTCTGCGGCTGGATCTATGACGAAGCCGAAGGCTGCGAAGAGGAAGACATCGCGCCTGGCACCAAGTGGCAAGACGTCCCGGAAGATTTCGTCTGCCCCGAATGTGGTGTGAGCAAAGAAGATTTCGAAATGATTGAAGTTGGCTGACAAGAACTCAAACGGGACCTCTACATGAACTTGACCATCCGGATACTCATCGGAATGGCGGCCGGCTTGGTGCTGGGACTGCTCGTCCAGTGGTCGGGTGTGTCCGCCGATCACTTCCTGCGGGCGTTCGTCGTGGACGGCCTGCTCGACGCCGGCGGCGACATCTTTATCCGCAGTCTGATGCTCATGGTGGTCCCGCTGGTATTCGTGTCGCTGATCTGTGGCGCAGCAAGCCTTGGCGGTCACGGCAACATGGGTCGGGTTGGTCTCAAAACGATCGGGCTGTATCTGTTGACCACTGCGATTGCTATCACCATAGCGCTGGTGCTGGCGCTCGTCGTCAGTCCGGGCGAAGGTGCTGGCGACGGCATCGAGACCACTGCTTTCCAGATCAGCGAACCGGCCAGCATCAAAGACACTCTGGTGGACATCTTCCCGCGTAATCCAGTAGCGGCGATGGCGGAAGGCAACATGCTGCAGGTCATTGTGTTCGCCTTGCTGATCGGCGTCGCGCTCAGCCGCAGCGGTGCGGCTGGCGAGCGGATCAGAGGATTCTTTGAAGACCTCAACGAGCTCATGATGAAGCTGATCACCATGCTGATTCAACTTGCCCCCTACGGCGTCTTCTGCCTGATGGCCACGCTTTTCACAAACGTCGGGTGGGAGGAAATTTACAAGTTGCTGGCGTATTTCCTGACGGTGGTTGCCGCACTCGTTTTACATATGACACTCGTGTACCCGACGCTTCTGATCGTGCTCGGCCGGCTCAACCCCGTTACTTTTCTGCTGAAAATGCGTGAGCCGATGCTCGTTGCATTCAGCACGGCGTCGAGTGGCGCGACGTTGCCCGTGACGCTCAGAACGATCAAGGAGAGAGTGGGTGTCAAAAACGAAATCGCCGCCTTTGCAGTGCCACTCGGCGCGACCATCAATATGGATGGCACCGCAATCATGCAGGGAGTCGCAACAGTTTTTATCGCACAGTTTTACGCAATCGATCTTACCGTGGCCGATTATCTGATGGTCATACTCACCGCCACGATGGCGTCGGTGGGAACTGCTGGAGTTCCCGGTGTCGGTCTCATCATGTTGACGATGGTACTCACCCAGGTGGGCCTGCCGGTTGAAGGCATCATGCTCATCATCGGTGTCGACCGACTCCTGGATATGTTGCGCACGGCAGTCAACATCACCGGTGACGGCACGGTGTCGACGATTGTGGCACGCAGTGAAAACGAACTCGACCTCGAGACGTTCGAAAATCCGCAGGCCGGTATGGTGGTAGGCGTCAAGTAACGCGTCTTCTACCGGCGTCAACTTAAAGCCGGCGTAGCCAGGTGTAGACGTCAGACGCTGATGTGTCCGCTGTCCTGCGGCGCCCAGATCGACAGTAACCGCTCAGCCGTTGCCGGATCCTCCGCCAGCAATTCGTCACCGCGTTTCACGACTTCTGGAATCAATCCGGCATGTTCCATCAGATCCGCGATTCGAAATTGTTGCTCGCCCGTCTGGCGCGCGCCCAGTAGTTCCCCGGGGCCGCGCAGCTGCAGGTCCTGTTCCGCGATGTAGAAACCGTCCTGACTGTCACGCACGACCTGCAGGCGTTGTTTGCCAGTCGGCGACAGCGGGCTTTTATAAAGCAGGACGCAGCTCGATTGATTTACCCCTCTACCCACCCTTCCGCGCAGCTGATGCAATTGCGCCAGACCCATGCGCTCTGGATTCTCAATTACCATCAGCGTGGCATTGGCAACATCGACGCCCACTTCTATCACCGTTGTGGCAACGAGAAGCTGAAGCTCGCGGGCCTTGAAGCGAGCCATGACAGCGGCTTTGTCGCTGCCTTTCAAGCGCCCGTGGAGGATGCCGATCGAAACTCCGGGTAGTTTTGTTTTCAGCAACTCCGCCGTCGACTCCACCGCACTCAATGGCAGATTCTCGGAATCGTCGATCAACGGACACACCCAGTAGGCCTGCTGACCCGACTTGAGAAGCAGTGCGACCCGGGCAATGACCTCGTCTCGTCTGCCGTCGGCAATAACGCGTGTTGCAATCGGCAGGCGGCCTTTCGGCAGTTCATCCAGCATAGAAACCGCCATGTCCGCGTACAGGGCCATAGTGAGGGTTCGCGGGATCGGCGTCGCCGTCATGACAAGCTGGTGTGGCGTGTGGCCTTTGGCCCGCAATGCCATTCGCTGGTGTACGCCAAAACGGTGCTGCTCGTCGACGATCGTGAGTGCGAGCTGTTTGAATTCGACCTGATTTTGAAACAGTGCATGGGTGCCGACGGCGACCAGTGCACGGCCACTCGAGACGGCGTCTCGAGCGGCTGCGCGCTCCTTCGCACTCTGCGAGCCGGTCAGCAGAACGACTTCGATGCCAAGCGGCGAGAGCCATTCGCTGAAGGTAATGTAGTGCTGTTCTGCGAGGATTTCCGTTGGCGCCATGAGCGCCGTCTGCATGCCATGTTCGCTTGCGCGAATGGCCGCGAAGGCGGCGATCACGGTTTTGCCCGAGCCGACGTCGCCCTGCAGGAGTCGCAGCATGGGTTTGTCTTCTTTAAGGTCTTCGAGCACTTCACGCGCAACCCGGCGTTGCGCCGCTGTGAGTTCGAAGCCGAGGTTTTCCAGCAGCGCAGCACCCAGCTGCTGCGCCTGGGGTAATGCCTGAGCGGCTTGACCTGCACGGGCGGCCTGCCGCTGCCGCATTACGAGGTAGTAGGCGGTGAGCTCGTCGCGGGCAATCGTTTGCCTGGCCGCGGCTATGGTCTCGCGGGTCGCCTCCGCCGGGGGCCGATGCAGAAAAGCGAGGCTGTCGTAGGGGGTGCCATCGGCGCTGGGCCAGGTCATGTCCAGCAACTGACTCGTCATGCTGCGCAAGCGTGCCTGACCCAGACCCTTCGTGGTGGGGTACACGGGCGTGAGTTCCGCAGGCGGTGGCGCAGGTGCTGAGTCGAACAGACGATACTCGGGGTGCGCCATCTCCAGACCTTCACGGCCGAACCTGGCCTGACCGAAGCACTGCACAAACCGGCCAGCTCGGAAGCCGGCCTGCTGATTCTTCGAGAAGTGGAAAAAACGCAGCCCCAGGAAACCGGTCTGATCTTCGATGGTTACGAACAGACTGCGGCGCCGGCCGTAGCCGAATTTCACAGCGACGATTTGCCCGCTGACGAGGGCCTCCTGATCGGCGCGCAGGCTCTTCAGCGACACGACCCGGGATCGATCCTGATAGCGCAGCGGCAGGTGCACCAGCAGATCCATCGTGCGCAAGATACCCAGCCGGGCGAGTTTTTCTTTCAGGCTTGGACCGACGCCCTTGAGGGCGTCAATGGGTTGGTTGGGATCAGCGATCGCCACCGGGTGCGACCATG
>JAPUFN010000451.1 GCA_027293665.1 Gammaproteobacteria bacterium
TGGCATCATCTGTTCGACCCCCAGGTAGCGGTCGTACATTGTCTCGCCGTCGATTCGGAAATTACCGAAATCCGGCAACGTTCCAACATAGGGATGACCTGTTTCCTGCATCACTGCCATGAGCCAGCCAGCGTCGCTGGACATTCCACCGTGATTTTCTACCAGAATGTAAATGTTCCTCGCGGCGGCATAATCGGCGAGCCTGGATAGGCCTTCTGCCACGAGTGACTGCTGGTCCTCTATCGGGCCTTCACTGTAGGCGTTGACCCGTACCGCATGACAGCCAAGATAAGCAGCGGCATCAACCCAGGGTTTGTGGCGCTCGATTACAGCCTGGCGTTCAACGGCATCCGGATGGCCCATCGCACCCAGAGCGTCACACATGATCAGGAGGCTTTTCACCTCATTGGCATCGGCGTTGGCTTTAAGCCGTTGCAGATAGCGGGCGTCCGCGCCATGACCAAAGAAAAATGTATTCACGTATTCCACCGCACCGAGAGAGAAAGATTCGCGGGCGATTCTCGGGAAATCCAGCGGATCGAGATCGCCTTGCAACACGGCGTCTGGATCTGCCTGCAGGGCGCTTGCGAACTTCGCGAAACCCTGTGAGAGGCTCGCGCCAAAAAAGCTGCGGTGCAAAGACCATTGTGCAAGTGAGATCTCGAAAAGATAGTCTGATTGCATCGCCTGGCTCCGAGCGATCACTGGCAGCATGACGGCAGACACAGCCGCTGTAGCGGCAGACAGCGTCCACTGCGAAAAGCGGCGCCGGGAAAGACTGGTACGGAAATTCATCGCGAAATTTTCCACGATGGAGAGTATGCCACAGTCCGGAACAACCTCTGGGTCGCGAGTACGCAACCTGTGAGCGTAACTGTAGTAGAATCTCGCGCCGGTTGGAGTATCACCAGAAAAATTTATGAACGATCAGAATTTCGTATTTGCAGTTACGTCACAGACGTTCCAGGCACAGGTCATCGACAGGTCTCAGCAACTGCCGGTAATCGTTCTATTCTGGGCGGAGCAGGCCGCACCCGCCGCCGAGGCTCGCAGCACGCTTGAACGTCTCGTCGGCCAATACCAGGGCAAGGTTGTACTCGCGTTAGTAGACGTCGCAGAAGATCAGGGTCTCGCCCAGCAACTTCGAGTTACCGGTTTGCCAAGTATTCGCGTCGTGAAAGACGGTCAGCTCGTCGAGCAGCTCGAGGGTCCGCAGGCGGAGGCAACTCTTACCGCATTGCTCCATAAGCTGACGCAGAGCTCTGGCGATCTGCTGCGCGATCAGCTTGCCGAACTGTTGGCCGCAGAAGATTTCAGCCGCGCGCTGGAAATCCTGCAGCAGGCAATAAAGGAAGAGCCGCAAAACCAGACCTTTCGCGTGGAACTTGCGGACGTGCTGGTGCAGCAGGGTGAACTCATTGATGCCAGGCAAGTGCTCGCAGCGATCCCGGAAGAAACGCCAGACCGACAGCGCCCCGAATATCGACTGGCCATTGCCGAAGAAGCGGCCGAACTGCCCGATGCAAAGACGCTTGCGCTCGCTTGTGAAGCCGAGCCGGACAACCTCGAGCTGTGTTACCAGCTGGCAATCGTGCTGGCGAATGCACGTGAGTTCCAGACAGCACTCGACCATGCTATGTCCATACTCCAACGAGATCGTGAGTTTATGGATGACGTTGGACGCACCACGATGATCCGCATTTTTGCGATCCTGGGTAAAGGCTCGGAGCTCACCGGGCAGTATCGGCGGCGCATGTTCAACTTCATGCACTGATTCCCCCGTAACCCGACAGTTTGTGACCTGCATCCCATCCCGGGCGCATGGCCTCACCTATCCTTGGTTGGTAACCCACGTTGGACCCCAAGGGGAAGGCGCTGCGACATGGACGCGCATGAAGCTTCACAACTTGTGCTTGATTGGCACGACTGTCATCTCGTTTTGGCCGCCGAAGAACCCGTAGTCCTCGGGACTGGTGATGACGTGGATCTCATCGTCGAACGCGAATATGCGTCTCGCAATCACGCCAGAATCGAGCGCCGCAACCAGGCTTTCGTGCTGGTTGATCACAGTACTAATGGCACATTCGTGCAGACCGAAGATGAACGATTGACGTTTATCCGGCGTGGCGAACTCAGGCTCTGGGGTGACGGTTGGATCAGCCTGGGCGAACCCCTCACTCCACAAACTGCTGTGCGCTTCCGGCATACATGATGGACGAGAACATGTCGACCAACTGGCGCAGCGTCGAACAGACCCACCGTGGGAAAAGACGTAAGAACAACGAAGATGCCGTTTTGAGCCGACCGGATGTCGGCTTGTGGGCGGTCGCCGATGGGATGGGCGGTCACCAGGCAGGAGACGTCGCCAGCCAGGCGATTACCAATGCGCTCGCCGGTGTGCGGATGGCGGGACCCCTGGCCGAGGACGTGGATGCCATCGAGGATGCGCTGCTGGAAGTCAACGACAAGCTGCGACAGCACGCCCGGACCCAGTGTCAGGGTGGAACCGTCGGCAGCACGGTAGTGACGCTGGTCGTAGAAGAAGACAAAGGCGTGGTGTTGTGGGCTGGTGACAGTCGGCTCTACAGACTGCGCGGCGGGCGTCTGGAACAAGTTACCAGAGACCACAACCCGGTTTCTGATCTCCTCGATTCGGGCGCGGTGACCGAAGCCGACGTCGTTGCAGCGGATACGAATATCATTACGAGAGCCGTTGGTGGCCAGCCTGAATTGAACCTCGATGTCGCGGTGTTCGATGTTGCAGAACAGGATACTTATCTCCTGTGCAGCGACGGCTTGTATCGAGAGTTGGCAGATTCTGATCTGCTCGAAGAACTGGGTGGCGAAGTCCTGCAGGACATCGCGACAAGGCTGCTGGAACTCTGTCTGCTCGGTGCAGCACGCGACAACGTTTCTTTCGTGGTAGCGCGCCAGCAATAGTCATGAAGGATATCAGTCAACAGGACGTGACGGTACTGCGCACGGATACCAGCGTCTCGAACAGCTGGTCGACAGGCTCATCGAGTGGGGAAGCCGATCCACCTCGCGTGTTGAAACAACGCTTCGTGCTCGACGAAAAACTCGGCAGCGGTGGTATGGGCACAGTGTTTCGAGCCAAGGACTTGAGGAAAGTCGAGGCGCGAGACCGGCACCCGTTTCTTGCAGTCAAAGTGCTCAACAACGATTTTCGCGAACATCCCGAAGCGTTCATCGCCCTGCAGAGGGAAGCTGCGAAATCCCAGACACTTTCTCATTCGAACATCGTTTCCATATTTGATTTTGACAAGGACGGCGACGTTCCGTTTATCACGATGGAACTGCTGGAAGGCCAGGAGTTGGCGCAGCTGTTACGCGCCTACCCCGGGGGGCTGCCTGAGCAGATGGCATGGGAGATCATCGAAGGTATGTGCGGCGGGCTGCGGCACGCGCACGAAGCCGGCATCGTTCATGCTGACTTCAAGCCCGGAAACGTATTCATCTCGCCGCAGAATGCGCCCAAGATTCTCGATTTCGGTATCGCGCGTGCCGTCCATCTCACGGAAGCCGAGGGCGAGGATACTTTGTTTGATCCGGCACGGCTGGCCGCGTTGACGCCTGCTTATGCAAGCCGGGAGATGCTCAACGGCGACACCCCGGAAACCCGTGATGATCTCTACTCACTGGGCATCGTTATTTATCTCATTCTCACGGGGCACCACCCGTACGGGCGGCTCTCCGCCGATGAAGCCGCGCGTGATGACCTGAAGCCTGAAAAGCCCAGACAGCTCTCTCGGCGTCAATGGAGCGTGCTCAGAGCTTGCTTGCAATTCAATCGCTCTGAGCGTCCCGCAGATGTCGCGGAGGTACAGAAGTTTTTACTCGAGCCCTCGCCATGGCGTTCTCGGATCTCGCTGGTCGCTGCGCTGGCTGTCGCGGTGGCATTCGCTTTGAACTATTACATACAGGATGCCGATCTGAGCGAGGTGAAGCAGGAAGTCAGGCAGACCACCCTGCTTGATTCGCAGGTTGCCAGGATCGCACAGTTGCTGGATAAACCGGCCATGAACGTTGCCTGGGAGCAGTCACTGCGGCAGGAACTGCTGGTGCTTCGACAGCTCGAAGGTTCGCAGGCGGCGGCAGACGGATTGTTGAAGCAAACGCGCGAAATTTACCGTGTGAAGATTGCGAACACGAAACAGTTGCGAGTGGCGCTGGATCTGTTGCGGCGTGGTAGTGAGTTCACGGATATGCCGAGGGCACGAGCGTTATTGCAGGTCCGGGCGTTTGCGAAAATCCAGATCCTGCTGGACAGTGATAACAGTGATGAGCGCTGGTTGGCACAGTTGCGTAGTGAAATCGCTGCGATGGATGACGCCTTTCCAGACAGCCCGAATATTGCCGAGTTGAGGCTTGACGTTGCAGACGTCCTTGAAGGTGCCGTCAGAGAGAGCGTGCTGTACGACAAGTTTTCACACGCCAAAAACATATTGGATGAACTCGAACCTATACTTTTCGACGCACAGAGCCTCGAAGATCTCCGACGATATACAGCGGCCGGGAAGGAACGGCTCCTGGCTGCTGAGCTGGTGCGGGATACTGCTGAGCGCAGGCAGCGGTTTGCCGAACAGCTTGATTTGCTTCTGGATGAGTCCTGTCTACGACTGGATCTCAATGCTGTCGCCGGTGCCCAACAGCAGTGGCTTGCGGTGGATCCGCAAGCGGCAGTGCTCGCCAGACAGAAAATATCTGAGCGTGTTGGCACCTGCATCGGGCAACTAGCGCAGCTTGATCGGGACCGGGTGATGGTTGTACGAAACCTCGTGGTGCAACTGTTCGGCGACGAAATGCTTGCAGAAGCGCAAGTGGTGCTCGATCCCTGCGCACTTAATTACCTGGTTGGAAACGGGGCGCTCAGCGGCCGTCAGGGTTATTGCGCGGACCGTCTATCTGATGATGTGTTGGGTCCGCGGCTTGTTGTGGTTCCTGCCGCCAGCGGAGAAGGTCGGTTTGCGATGACAAAACATGAGATCAGCTGGTCTCAGATCGCCGCTTTCTGTG
>JAPUFN010000452.1 GCA_027293665.1 Gammaproteobacteria bacterium
CGTTGACCAGCATGAGCTGATCATCGCAGCGATGGTGATCCACCATCTGGCATCACCCGCGAACTTCTTCCAACACGCAAGGCGCCTGCTGCGGAATGCCGGCACCCTTGTCATTGCAGAATTGTGCCGTCACGACCAGCAGTGGGCGAGCGAAGTCTGTGGAGATCAATGGCTCGGGTTCGAGCCACAGGAACTTCACCAGTGGGCCGAGCGCGCTGGTTTCCACGCTATCGATTCCCAGTTTCTCGCCCAGAAGAACGGCTTTCGCATTCAGATCCACAGTTACCGGAGCGACGAACCCAGCCCCTCTTCCAATACCCGGACAAACACTCAGACCAATACCCATTCCAACGGAGTAACACCATGACCGACTCTAATGTCGAGGACTATAAAGTCGCGGATATGTCTCTGGCAGACTTTGGCCGCAAAGAGATTGCTCTTGCCGAAGCCGAGATGCCCGCACTCATCTCATTGCGCACAAAATACCGGGAGGACCAGCCGCTGGCCGGTGCGAAGATCATCGGCTGCATCCACATGACCATTCAAACTGCCGTTCTCATAGAGACGCTCATCGACCTCGGCGCCGAAGTTCGCTGGTCATCCTGCAATATTTTTTCGACGCAAGATCACGCGGCCGCTGCGATGGCAGAAGGCAACATTCCGGTCTTTGCCTGGAAAGGCGAGACCGAAGAAGAATACCTGTGGTGCCTCGAGCAGACGGTGCTCAAAGATGGCTCACCCTGGGATGCCAATCTTCTGCTCGACGACGGTGGTGATCTGACTCAGCTGATCCACGAAAAATATCCGCAGATGCTCGATTCGATCCACGGCGTATCCGAAGAGACCACCACGGGCGTGCACCGGCTCGTTGAGATGTTGCAGGATGGCGAGCTCAAAGTGCCCGCGATCAACGTCAACGATTCGGTAACAAAATCTAAAAACGACAATCGCTACGGCTGCCGCCACAGTCTGAACGACGCCATTAAGCGCGGCACTGACATGCTCATGGCCGGCAAGCGCGCTCTGGTGATCGGTTATGGCGACGTCGGCAAAGGCTCAACGCAAAGTCTGCGCCAGGAAGGCATGATCGTCCGCGTCGTCGAGATCGATCCGATCTGTGCAATGCAGGCCTGCATGGACGGTTTTGAAGTCGTCTCCGCATGGCGCAACGGAAAAAACACCGGCAAAGCTGAAGACATCAACACCACTTTGCTGCAGGACACCGACCTGATCGTCACCTGCACTGGCAATGCTAACGTCTGCGATGCCAGCATGCTGCAGAGCGTCAAGCGCGGTGCCGTCATCTGCAACATCGGTCACTTCGACAACGAGATCGACACAGCCTATATGCGCGAAAACTGGCGCTGGGACAAAGTGAAAGATCAGGTGCACCAGATTTTTCGCAGCGACGACCCGCGCGACTACCTCATCCTTCTGTCCGAAGGCCGATTGGTAAATCTCGGCAACGCGATGGGTCATCCTTCTCGCGTGATGGATGGCTCGTTCGCCAACCAGGTTCTGGCTCAGATGCATCTCTTTGAGCAGCGTTGGGCGGAGCAACCGGACAATCAGCGCGCGCCCATCACCATCGAAGTGCTGCCGAAGAAGCTCGATGAGGAGGTCGCACAGTTGATGGTGGAAGGTTTCGGCGGCGTCATCACGACGCTCACCAGCGTGCAGGCCGATTACATAGGGGTGGAACCGATAGGACCATTTAAGCCAGAATCCTACAAATACTAATTGGCGACCGGGAGCCAGTCATGACCACACCACTGATTTGCCTGTTGATCGTAGTCTTCATTCCTTTTGTGCTGGCCGGAACCGGCGGTTACTTCCGTTTCAGGCAGCTTGGCAGCCTGGACAACAACAATCCACGAGAGCAGGTTCGCGAACTCACCGGAGCGGGCGCTCGAGTTTACGCAGCGCAGCAGAATGCCTGGGAAGCGACAGCGATTTTCACCGCCGCCGTGGTTGCCGCGCACCTGCTCGAAGCCGAGCCTGGCATGTCTGCCATGCTCGCAATCGCGTTCGTGGCTTTTCGTGTGCTGCACCCGATTTTTTACATCGCGGACATCGCGCCATTGAGGTCCATTTGCTTCCTCGGGGCGGTGGTGAGCGCGGTGTGGTTGTTTGTGCTCGGCGCTTAGCGCGGCAGGCCTATCCTGTATCGGATAGGCGGATAGACGTGTAAGAATTCAGGCCGTTAGTACTTGCCTGCGAGTTTTGCATGGTCCCAGCTGATATAGCGCTCCGGGGTGAACTTGAGGACTATGCGCTTTGCTGCAGTTTTCGAAACCGCGCCAAGCAATTTCTCGCGTTGGGTTTCGTCCACCTCCTGACCCTTGGTAGTGATTCTCACCAGGGTGTCGCAGACGGTGTCAAAATCATCGAGAACCTCAGTTGCGGCGTAGATCAACACGCTTTTCAGGTCCGCGTATTCCTCGCCACTTTCCACCAGCAATGTGGCTTTGGTATCACGCGTGAAGTTCAGCACCTTCTGGCTCTTGCGGAAGGTCGTGCAATACACACACCCCGCATCATCAACGTAGAACCACATGGGCATGGGGTGCGGATAACCATCATTGCCGTTGGAAATGATGATCAGCGTCTTCGTGGAATTCAGGTAGTCGCGTACCTCAGCATCAGTTAGCTGAATCAACTCGCGGCGTGACGGCATGTGTCTGCTCCGGAAATTTCTTCTCTCCGGCATTTTCCCCGGCACTCAGCATGACTACAATAGCGCCGTTTTCTCAACTGACTTACCGGCAGCGCCGAAGCATCTATGGCACAACAGTCCATCAACGACCTCATCGAACTCCTGGACCTCGAGGAAATCGAAAAGAATCACTATCGGGCCACCAGCCCCAACGATGGCTGGCAGCGAGTCTACGGTGGTCAGGTGATCGGCCAGGCGCTGGTGGCGGCATCGCGGACGGTTCCCGAAGACCGCCATGCACATTCCCTGCACGGTTATTTTCTGCGCCCCGGCGACACCCAGTTTCCGATTCTCTACACCGTAGACCGGATCCGCGACGGCCGCAGCTTCACCACACGGCGCGTAGTAGCCATCCAGCACGGCAAGCCCATATTCAACATGTCGATATCCTTTCAGGTAGACGAAACGGGATTCGACCACCAGTTACCGATGCCCGAGGCACCACGCCCGGACACGCTGCAGGACGAGCGGGAGCTGCGTCTTGAGTGGGCAAAGAAAGTACCCGAAGAATTCGCCGAGTCATTCGACCGTGACAGACCCATCGACATTCGACCGGTGGAACCGCTCGACATTTTTCAGCCGGAGAAACGCCCGCCATTTCAGATGTGCTGGATGAAATCGCGTGAACGGCTACCGGACGATCAGCGCCTGCATCAGTGCGTGCTGGCTTACCTGTCCGACTGGTCGCTGCTCGACACCGCGATGCTGCCACATGCCGTGAGTTTCACGCAGACCAAGATGCAGGTCGCAAGCCTCGATCATGCCATGTGGTTCCATCGGGAATTTCGCGCCGACGAGTGGTTGCTCTATGTCCAGGATAGCCCCAGCGCCTACGGTGCACGGGGCCTGAACCGCGGTCTCATCTACACTGAGGCTGGTGTCCTCGTTGCTTCGGCCACCCAGGAGGGTCTGATCCGGATCCATCCGGACGACTGACCGCCCGCCAATACCGGCTCAACGGTAGCCGAAGTTTCCCGAGGACAGATCTCTGTAGCGTTCGAATAAACGTGTCTGCCGCGAACTGGTGTCCTGCCATTCGCCATCGATCATGACCCGCTCGGCCCATTGTGTGAGTTCGAGCGGATCACCCGTCCATATAACGAGATCGGCGGGCGCACCTGGACGAAGTGTGCCGAGCCCGGGCTCGAGGCCCCAGACCTGCGCCGGAATCCGTGTGATCGATTCGAGAGCCGCCGCATGCTCCATGCCGTTGGCAACCGCATTACCGGCCACCTGCCGCAGCCAGCGCGCATTCTGTGAGTCACCCACGGTGAAAACGACCTGCACGCCTGCCTGTGACAACAGTGCTGCATTGTCGAGGCGCGCACCGAGCCGCTCGAACGAACTCGGCAGATTGGCCAGAACATCTATGACAACCGGGACTCTTTGAGCCGCGAGCAACTCACTGACTTGCCAGGCTTCGGTTGCGCCAAGCACGATGAGGTCGAGATCGAAGTCTTCGGCCAGCGCCACCGCCTCACGAATTTCGTTTGCCCGATGTACCTCCAGTGCCAACGGCACGTTCGCGCCACGAAATCGTTTGAGCGCCGCCAGATCGGCGTGACTGAAATCTCCCGGTCCCGGGTTGTAGCTGCTCGCGCGGTAGCGTTGTGCCTGCTCCAACCCGCGGCGCATGCGTTGCACTACGGCGCTGCGGCTGCCACCCACATAGCTCGAAGTGGCCGCACCAATGGCGCCAAATAAGCCAACGTCAACAGATGTCAGAATGTCCCGATCCGTCAAGCGGATGGCCACCCCCCAACCGGCAAACGGATCATTGCCCGGTTGTGGTGCAACAATTGCTCGAGTCACCCCGTCCCGGCGATTGACTGCAATCGCTGTGGCCGCGTCATTGAGCGCATAGCGAACGTCGAAAGCAGCACCCAGCGGATGTTCTCGCACTCTGCTGTCAACTGTCGTCGCGGCCCCACCTATCTCGACGATACCGAGCTGCGAGTTGGAAACAATCAATCCAGGCGTGACGACTTTACCCGCGGCGTCGACAATCGAGTACCCCGCCGGAACATCGAGTGCCGAGCCGACGGCTTGGATACGACCTTCCGCTACGAGGATTACAGAGTCCTCGGCAATGACCTCACCCGCCATCGTGTGCACAACTGCACCGAGGATGGCGGTATCGGCAAGCGTGGTTCCCGCCAAAACCAGTGCCGCAAACCCTGCTAGAAGATGCAGCCTCATAGCGCACCTCCGTTGACGGTCTGCCGCAGATCAAAATCGGTCCGCGGCTGGCGATCGGGATCGTTACGATCGTAGTAGCGGTAGCCGTCGATATAGACCTGCTGCGCGCGACTGTAAACGCTGAAGGGGTTGCCGTCCCAGAGCACCACATCGGCCGCCTTGCCGATCTCCAGCGAACCCGTCTCGGCGTCGATGCCAAGCGCACGCGCGGCGTTTAACGTGATCCAGACGATCGCATCGGCTTCGGTTACCGTCATCCCCTGACGTTGCGCAGCCGCCATGGCTTTCGCAGCCTCCTGGTTGAGTCGCTGGATGCCCACAGGCGAGTCCGAGTGGACGATGGCGCAGGCACCAGCGGCATCGACCAGGGCAATGTTTTCATCGATACCGTCGAACGCCTCGAGCTTGAATCCCCACCAGTCGGCCCACATGGCTGAACAGATTTCCGCCTCGGCCAGCAGATCGGCAATCTTGTAGGACTCCACCGCATGATGAAATGCCGTGATCTTGTAATCGAATTCCTTTGCGATATCCATCATGAGCGCCATCTCATCCGCCCGATAGCAGTGGTTGTGTACGAGAATTTCACCTTTGAGAACGCCGATGAGTGTATCCATGGCAAGATCCGGCGCGGGAGGCGCAGGAGGTGGGACGCCGGGCGTCGCGGCAGCAGCCGCAATGTCCTCGTTTGCTGCTGCAGCTGCCGCCCGCTCGCGTTCCTGCATGACGTGGTGCGCCTGTGCCCAGGCGGCGCGAACGCCGGCGATATTCCCCATGCGGGTCGACGGCGCTTTGTCGCGCGAGCCATAAACCCGTTTCGGATTTTCCCCGCACGCCATTTTCAGCGCCTGCTTGGCCCCGGGGAATTTCATGCCCTGGACCGTTCGCGACGGCACGTTCTTCAACGTCACACCGCGGCCGCCGAAAAGGTTTGCGCTGCCGGGAAGTATCTGCAGCGTGGTAACGCCACCGGCCAGGGCCAGCGGAAACTGTGGATCCTGCGGCCAGACCGAGTGCTCCGCCCAGACCTGTGCGGTGTTGGGATCCGTCGCTTCGTTGCCATCACGCGTCGCCTGTATGGCCGGTGACGGATAGTCGCCGAGATGAGAATGCACATCGATGATACCGGGCGTCAGCCACAAGCCCGCGGCATCGACGACCCGCGCGCCAGTGGTTGGCAGATCGACGCCAATTGCCGCAATGCGCCCGCCGCTGAGCCGGATATCGGTGGTTGCGACGGGCTCGCCCGTCCCAGTAAGTACGCTGGCACCACGAAAGACGACATCTTCAGCAACGCGCGGCGTGTAGCTCGACGCAAAGGGTTCGCGTGCCTCGATGGCGGCGCTTGCAAGCGAGCCAGCCAGAATCAATAGCGCAATTAAATGCTTCATAGACCGTCATCCTTGTAGACCACGCCACCTTTCATCACGAAGTGAACTTTGCCGAACTGTGCGACATCGGTCAGTGGATCGCCCGGCACGGCGATGATGTCCGCCTGCTTGCCTGCGCTGATACTGCCAAGCACATCGGCCTGGCGCAGCAACTCCGCCGCTACCACCGTTGCGCTCTGAATGGCCTCCATCGCCGGCATGCCGGACTCGATCATGTAGCCGAATTCCTTCCAGTTGTCGCCGTGCGGCGCCACACCAGTGTCCGTACCGAAGGCAATTTTCACCCCGGCCTTGTAGGCTCTGGCGAACGTCTCCTGAATCAGCGGTCCGATCGCGGCCGCTTTCGGCCGGACGACGTCCGAAAAATAGCCGGGCGTTGCCGCCTTCTCGGCAACGAACCTGCCCGCGACGATCGTCGGCACATAGTAGGTACCATTGCGTTTCATCAGGCGCATGATCTCATCGGTCATGTAGGTACCGTGCTCGATGGAATCCACCCCACCGATTACCGCGCGCCTCATCCCCTCGGTGCCATGGGCGTGCGCGGCAACCGCAAAGCCATAGTCTTTTGCCGCCGCCACTATCGCTTGAATCTCTTCGATCGTGAACTGAGGATTCTGGCCGCTCTTGGCCTGACTGAGCACGCCGCCGGTTGCGGTGATCTTGATCAGGTCAGAGCCTTCCTTGTAGCGCGCTCTGACCGCTTTGTAAGCGTCTGCCACGCTGTTGACGACGCCATCGGCGGGGCCAGGGTCGCTGCGCAGCTTCTGATTCACGCCATTGCTCGGATCCGCATGGCCGCCCGTGGTCGCGATCGATTTGCCCGCAGTGAACACCCGCGGGCCCACCACCCAGCCTTCAGCAATGGCGCGCCGCAGCGACTGGGCTATCGACGCGCCGGTGCCGAGGTCGCGAACCGTCGTGAACCCCGCCATGAGCGTGCGCCGGGCATAGACGGTAGAGCGTATGGCAAAATCCGCCGGATCCCGGGTGAAGGCCTCCACCTGGCGGTTGGCGGTGTTCTCACTGGCAATATGGACGTGCATGTCGAGCCACCCCGGCATGACCGTGGCCGTCTTGAGGTCAATAACCTCGTCACCAGCATCCCCGGGCCTATAACCGGACTCGACCGCCACGACTTTGCCGTCAGCCACGACAATCGACTGCTCCTTGCGGACGACCCCCTCGATCACGTCTACCAGCGATCCCGCATGAATGATCGTCGCAGCCTGCAAAGGTGTTGCCATTGCGCTCAGCAGCAATGCGACCAACACCGCGGGCAATAATCTGACTGAACCCATACTTCCCCCACCTGCAGTCAAAGTAGCCTATTGTCGCCCGGGCCAGCGTCGCTGCCAATGAGTGCGCGGCGGGGAAATTCAGTGCTGTGTAGGCTGGCCACGTATTGCGGGCCAGGGCAGGGTTGGAGCCAAACCTGACGCTATACATAACCCGGACAGGCAGGGATAATTAACGGTTTTGCGCCTCAAGCTGAACCAAATCACGGCTGGTACGGGGCTGATCGAACAGCGAAAGTTAAACCGGAGAATTAAGTGACAGAAGCGCCAGCCGACATCGAAAAAATTACTGCCTCCGTGGAAGCCCTGAAGGCGGACTTCGAAGATCACAGTTATATCTGCAGCGATCAGATCGCAACCGCCGTGTATCTCGCCTACCACCTGCGCAAACCCATCCTCATCGAAGGCCCGCCGGGCGTTGGCAAGACCGAACTCGCCAAAACCACAGCAGAGATGTTCGAGCTGCCGCTGATCCGCCTGCAATGCTATGAGGGGCTCGATGAGGCCAAAGCAATCTACGAATGGAAGTACGGCAAACAGCTCCTCTACATCCAAGTGCTCAAGGAGGCGCTCGGTGAGGTGCTGCAGGGCGCGAAGGGTTTCGCGCAGTCCGTCAGCCGCCTGCATGAGTTTGGCGACATTTTCTTCTCCGAAGAATTCCTCGAGCCGCGGCCGCTGCTTAAAGCCCTCAAGGAAGAAGATGGCTGCGTCCTGCTGATCGACGAGGTCGACAAATCCGATCATGAGTTCGAAAGCCTGCTGCTGGAGATGTTGTCCGAATTTCAGGTTTCCATACCGGAGATCGGCACCGTCAAGGCCACCCGAGAGCCACCTATCGTGTTCCTGACGAGCAACAACGCCCGTGAGATTTCCGATGCGCTGAAGCGCCGCTGTCTGCACCTGTATATTCCGTTTCCCGACGTGGAAATGGAGCAACGCATCATTCACGCACGGGTGCCGGAGATCCCGCCGAAGCTGCGCAAACAGCTCGTTAATTTCATTCAGGAATTGCGCGATCTCGATTTGAAGAAGGTCCCTGCAATCAGCGAGACCATCGACTGGGCACGCACTCTGCTGCTGCTGCACACCGAGTCACTGGATCCACAGCTGGTAAGGGACACGCTGAACGTGATCCTGAAGTTCCAGGAAGACATCGAAAACGTGGATGCCGAGATCTCCACGTTGACCAGCAAAGCCATGAAGTAATCGGCCAGCCGATGGACCGGACTCTGGCCAATTTCATACGCGCGCTTCGCAACTCCGAAGTGCGCATCTCGACGGCCGAAACACTCGACGCCTTCAACGCCGTGGAACTCGTCGGCTATAAAGACAGAGCGTTTCTGAAACGCTCGCTGTCCATTGTCTTGCCGAAAACGGCAGATGAGAAGGAAACCTTCGACAACTGCTTCGATCAATTCTTCTCTATTGATGACATCCGGGGCGAGACAGAATCCGCCGCTGCGGACGCCGACGAAGAACACGGCGACGCAGAAGGTGGCGATGGCGAAGGGGGCGGTGCCGGAGGCGACCCCGACCAGCAATCCCGTGGCGCAAACGCTGCCAGCAACAATAAAAAGAAGAAGTCGAAAGGCGCGCTCAGTGCGGCGGAAGAAGCCGAAGAGCCGGATTTAGGTCCCGGCGAGATGAGCGAGGCGGCTTCGAATCTGGGGCAACTCCTGTTGCTGGATTCCCGCGTTGAGCTGACTGTCGCGATGGCAGCTGCAGGTGAAGCCGTCGACCTGATTGAAATACAGGTATTCACCC
Source organism: Gammaproteobacteria bacterium (assembly GCA_027293665.1). Taxonomy (GTDB): domain Bacteria; phylum Pseudomonadota; class Gammaproteobacteria; order Pseudomonadales; family Azotimanducaceae; genus SZUA-309. The sequence continues at coordinate 9,369 of JAPUFN010000452.1, forward strand.
AGAAGGGTCTCTACACCCGCAGAATCATGGAACAGATGGGCCTGGTCGATCTCAACCGCGAAATCTCAACCCTGCGCGACAGTGACCGGGTGCCCGATCGCCGCCTTGGTCAGGAATTGCGGCGCCGCAGGGACTGGTTGCGCGAACAGATTCGCGACTACGTTGAGAAGCAGTTTCTGCTGCACGCCGATGCATCGGGCAAGCGCCTGCGCGAAGAGCTGTTGCGTAAAGTGAAGCTGTCGAACGTCGAACACCGCAGCTTCCGGTTGATTCAGGAAATCGTCTATAAGATGGCCAAGAGGCTGTCTTCGCTGCATTCGCGGCGCAAGAAAGTCTTCAAGCGCGGCCAGCTCAACATCACCCGCACCCTGCGCAAGAACATGAGCTACGACGGCGCGATCTTCGACCTGCAATGGAAATCCGTGAAGATCGACAGGCCGAAGGTATTCGCGATTTGCGACGTCTCCGGGTCCGTTGCCAACTACGCACGCTTCATGTTGATGTTTCTCTATAGCCTCGAAGACGTCATGCCGAAAGTGCGCTCATTTGCGTTTTCCTCGGATCTGGCAGAAGTCACCGACCTTTTCGACCGCAATTCCATTGAAGACGCCATCGCCAAAACGCTGCGCGATTACGGTGGTGGTTCCACCGACTACGGCCAGGCCCTGCAGGATTTCAAGAAACTCTGCCTCGATGATATCGACAATCGGACGACCATCATCATTCTGGGCGACGCCCGCAACAACTATGGCGACCCGCGCACAGACATCATGAAGGAGCTGTATGATCGCTGTAAGCGGCTCATCTGGCTCAATCCCGAGCCGCGTTCCTCCTGGACGGTGGGCGACGCCGAAATGCGTAAGTACACGGCTTACTGCCACCAGGCGGATGAGTGCAACAGCCTCATGCATTTGGAGCGCGTTGTGGGTAACCTGCTGCGGAGTGTCAATTGAGGAAGCCGGATTAGCGCATGACCACCGCAGTAACCGAAGACAGTTTCACCAAGTCTGCAGGCAAACAGATGATCGGCTTCGCCGCGATCTGTGTCGGCGGCATCGCCCTGCTTATGCTGGGCCTGTCGTGGGCATCGAGCCTCACCAGTTCCGGCTCCGGCAACGCCGACGCTGTGGATGCCGACAGCCGGACCATCACCTCTTTTCTGCGTACAGAACCACCACAGCTCAACAGCTCGCTTGCAACCGACCAGGTGAGCGGCATGGTGCTCGGCCATGTGATGGAAGGCCTCCTGCGCTACGACGAAAACAATCAGCTGGTGCCCGGCGTCGCCGAGCGTTGGGAAGTGACCCGCGATGGTGCCACCTTCTGGTTGCGCCCCGAAGCCACCTGGAGTGACGGCATCGCTGTGACTGCGCATGATTTCGTCTTCGCCTGGCGCGTCGCACTCGATCCCAAGGTTGCATCCGAATACGCCTTCATTCTCTATTCGGTGAAGAATGGCGAGGCAATCAACTCAGGTGAGGCGCCACTGGATGCACTGGGGGTCACAGCACTGGATGATCACACCCTCGTGGTTGAATTCGAAAGACCGCTCGCCTACTTCGACAAGCTTGTCGCCTTCCCCACCTACTACCCGATCCGCGAAGACTTCTACAATGCCACCGATGGCAGTTTCGGTTCAGACGCCTCCACATTGCTTTACAACGGGCCGTTCGTCATCAGCCGCTGGGTACACGGTGCGAACCTGCTGATGGAAAAGAACCCGAACTACTGGAATCCGGATCGCATCAGCATCGACAGGCTGGACTTCGCCTATATCACATCGGATGCCAACGCCACGCTCAATCTGTTCAAGGACGACAAGATCGCCTACGCGACACTTCTTGCAGAGAACCTCAACAATGCAATGGGGCAGGACTGGAACATCGAACGCTTCATGGACGGTTCTGTTTTCTACATCGAGTTCAATCACAGAGACGACAGACCCACCAGGAACGTGAATCTGCGAAAGGCCATGCAACTCGCCACCGATTCTGCGGAGCTCGTCTATAAAGTCACCAAACTTCCGGGCTACCTGCCGGGTGAGTCACTGTTTCCGATCTGGTTGAAGGGCGTCAACGGCTTTTTCCGTGAGGAATACCCGGCCCCGGTGGCACGGCTGGATCTGACGGAAGCGAGAATTTATCTCGAGAAAGCGAAGCGGGAACTCGGCGTCAGCGATATCCCACCGTTGGTACTGCTGACCGGTGACAATCCCGTCTCCAACATTCAGTCGGAGTATTACCAGCAGGTCTTCCGGAAAAACCTGGGGCTGGACCTCAAAATAGACAAGCAGATCTTCAAGCAGCGGCTCGCCAAAATGCTGTCGGGAGAATTCGACATGGTGTTAGCCGGCTGGGGGCCCGACTACGATGACCCATTAACGTTTGGCGACTTGTTTGCTTCCTGGAACCTGAACAACAGAGGCCAGTACAACAACCCGCAACTGGACGAGTGGGTGGCTGTTGCCCAGACCTCACAGGATCCTAAAACCCGCATGGACGCCTTTGGCGAGATCCAACAGATTCTCTTCGACGACGCAGTACTGCTATACAACTACGAACGCGGCATCGTCTACGTGACCAAACCAAAGATGCAGGGGCTGGTGCGACGCGCCGTGGGACCTGATCCGGACTACACCAACGTAACGATCATCGACGGTTAGCACGCTAAGAAGATGTGGCAATACACCTTTAAGCGCTTGATTCAAGGCATCATCACCGTCTGGTTCATCGCGACGGCGACCTTCTTCGCCATGCACAGCGTGCCGGGCGACCCGCTGGCAAACGACAAGGCGGTAACCGCGGAGATCCGTGCCAACCTGGAAGAAAAATATGGCTTGAACCGGCCATTGACCGAACAGTATCTGATTTACATGGGCAATATTCTGCAGGGTGATTTCGGCATCTCATTCACCCAGCAGAACCGTCGGGTCAACGACATCATCCGCGAGCACTTTCCAATCTCTGCGATTCTCGGCATCCTTGCGGTCGTTTTCGCCGGGCTCGGCGGCGTGTTGTGGGGTGCACTGACCGCGCTCTACCGCAATCGGCTGCCGGACATCGTCATCATGTTTCTGGTCATTCTCGGTATCTCGGTGCCCAGTTTCGTCGTCGCCGCCATCAGCCAGCTCACGCTGGTCAACATCAACGATCTGGTTGGATTTTCGCTGCTGCCGGTTGCCGGCTGGGGCACCGTCTGGCACATGCTGGTACCGTCTCTCGTGCTGGGGCTGGGCACGATGGCCTATCTGACGCGACTGATGCGTTCGTCAATGCTCGAGATCGTGCACGCCGATTTCGTGCGTACCGCCAAAGCCAAGGGCCTGCCGGCCACCCGGGTATTCGCCAACCATCAGATTCGCAATGCCATTCTGCCGGTGATCACGGTGCTGGGGCCCTCGATCGCGGCGATTACCACCGGCGGCTTCGTTGTCGAACTCGTCTTCGCAATCCCCGGCCTCGGCCGCTACTTCGTCCAGGCTGTGCAACAACTCGACTACACGGTCATCATGGGCACCACCGTTTTCTACGGTGCCTTTCTCGTCTTCATGGTGATCGTGGTCGACCTGCTGTATGGCTGGATCGATCCACGCGTGCGCCTGGAGTAGTGCGTGGCTGAAGTAACATTGAGCGCTATCGATTTCGAGCCGCTGCGGGACGCACGGGAGATTCAGGCAATCAGCCGGCCGTCCCTGTCGTACTGGCAGGATGCGTGGATCCGATTAAAAGCCAACACCCGAGCGCTGATCTCGCTGTATATCGTGGCCGGCCTACTGGCATTCACAATGATCGGCCCGCTGCTGTGGCAGGTGGATCCGGCGGCGCAGGATGTCGACCAGATCAGTCAACCGCCAGGCGCCGAACGCAGCGCTTTCGTGGTTGAGCCTTATCAACCCTGGGATGGATCATCCCTGCTCACGCTGAGACCAGGCTTGCGTCTCGCAGAGGCCGCGACCAACCAATCGGTGCGGCTGATGTGGGACGCAACGCCGAACGCGAACCGCTACCGGGTCTA
>JAPUFN010000453.1 GCA_027293665.1 Gammaproteobacteria bacterium
TGCAGCGGGCGGCCGGAGCGACGGAGCGGTTGATCGAGTTGCTGAATGCGGAATCGGTGCTGCTCGAGCCGGCCACTCCACGTGATTTGCCCGAACACGGCGGCCTGAGCGTAAATCACCTGAGCTTTACGTATCCCAGCAGAGCCGACCAGGAGGTTCTGTGCGATGTTTCTTTCGAGCTGAATACGGGTGAGATGGTAGCGCTCGTGGGTCCATCCGGTGCGGGGAAGAGCACGCTGTTCGACCTGTTGTTGCGATTTTACGACCCGCTGGCTGGCTCGATTACTCTCAACGGGATCGATCTGAAAGATCTGCGACTTGCCGATGTCAGAAACCGCATTGGCTTCGTACCGCAGGATCCGGCGCTCTTTGCCGGGACGATCAGGGACAATGTGCTTTATGGCGACACCGAGGCCATGGAAGTCGATGTGGCAAGGGCGTTGCAACTGGCTCACGCACAGGAGTTCGTCGCAGCACTTCCCGACGGCCTGGATACCGTGATTGGCGAAAGCGGGGTCGGCCTCTCCGGCGGCCAGAAGCAGCGCCTGGCGATCGCCCGCGCGCTGTTGCCCCGGCCACAGATTCTCCTGCTCGATGAGGCGACCAGTGCGCTCGATGCGCGCAGCGAAGAACACATCCGGCAGAGCATCTTCGAGCTGAAAGGTCAATGCAGCATTCTGGTAATTGCCCACCGACTTTCGACCGTGCGTCGGGCGGACAGAATTCTGGTGCTCGACGAAGGCCGGCTCCTTGCCAGTGGTACCCATGAAGAACTGACTCGCGATAACGAGCTGTACGAAAACTTCGTGCGCATTCAATTCTCGCAGGACGATGCCGCTGAAGGCGTCACCCGGATGACAGTAGCCGAACAACACCGGTAAACTCGGCGCCGCAATCAATTGGGGGAATGCTCAGAACATGGGACCGTTACAGGGCTATCGAATCATCGAACTGGCGGGCATTGGCCCGGGACCGTTTTGCGGCATGATGTTGTCAGACATGGGCGCAGAAGTAATTCGGATAGACCGGCTGCGACCCGGGGGTACACGGCCGCGAGACGTTCTCGCGCGTAATCGCCTGTCTGTCGCCATAGATCTCAAATCGCCCGCCGGCGTAGCAACCGTTTTGCGCCTGGTGGAGAGCGCAGATGCCCTGTTCGAAGGCTTCCGGCCGGGTGTCACCGAACGCCTGGGCCTCGGCCCCCAGGACTGTCAGGCGCGCAATCCCAAGCTGGTGTACGGCCGCATGACTGGCTGGGGCCAGGATGGTCCGCTGGCAAGTGCCGCCGGTCATGACATCAACTACATCGCGCTGACCGGCGCTCTGCATGCGATCGGCAGACCGGGCGAGAAACCCGTGCCACCACTGAATCTAGTGGGCGACTTTGGCGGTGGTGGGATGTTGCTTGCCTATGGCCTCGTGTGTGCCCTGCTGGAAGCACAGAAGTCTGGCGAAGGCCAGGTGGTGGATGCGGCGATGGTCGATGGTGCTGCCTCGTTGATGGCAATGTTCTATACGATGAGTGCAGGCGGGATGTTCACCGACCAGCGTGGCAGCAACCTGCTGGATGGCGGTGCGCATTTTTACGACACCTATGAGACGAGTGACGGTAAGTACATCTGCATCGGTTCGATCGAGCCGCAGTTCTACGCATTGCTCGTTGAGAAAGCGGAACTGGACCCCGAACGGTTTTCAGCTCAGATGGACGCTAGCCAATGGCCTGCGTTCAAGGATGAGATCTCGGCAGTATTCAAAAACAAAACCCGAGATGAATGGTGTGAGATCATGGAAGGCACGGATATTTGTTTTGCGCCTGTGCTGTCCGTGTTCGAAGCGCCCGATCACCCTCATAACAAAGCGCGTAACACGTTTGTAGAATTCGACGATATGATGCAGCCGGCACCCGCGCCAAGATTTTCGCGGACAGTGCCGGAGCTTTCTCACCCGTCCAGAATGCCCGGAGAGGATACCGAGGCCGTGTTGCTCGACTGTGGCTTCAATGCAGACGAGGTGTCGCAACTCAGAGAGCAGGGCGTCATACCTGATGCCTGATTGGCAGTCGCGCTATGTGAATTGCGAGGAAACGCAGCATGAGTGTTGAATTGCTGGATAGCGATCGATTTCACGGATTTCGGGTCAGGCGACAGATTGCCGGGGAAACTTTCCAGGAGTATTTCCCGCTCAAGAAAAACGGCAAGCGACTGCGTGGCAAAAACCGCGCGGCGGTCCGGCGGCGCGCTGACGCCAGGGATGCGGAGCTGGCAGGCCTGCAGAGGGCGCAGCGGGAGAAAGCGAGTAAACAGGTCCAGGTGGTCACAAAAGGCCGGGTACGGGGCATATTGTGCCGGTTGAAAGCTGAAAAAAGCGGCAGTCAGACGCCCGTCTTCCAGATAGGCGTCATGTCGCAGGCTTCTGGCAAAATTGTAAACACCACAGTCTCGATCAATCGATATGGCACCGCTGCCGCATGGCGCAGGGCGGTCGAGTTTTTCGCGTATCACAAACAATTGAACAAACGCTCGCGAGCTTACAAAGAACTACTCGCGGCCGAACCGTCTCCTGCTCAGGTGAAGCGGCTGACGGGACATGGTGTAAAGCGATGAGTTACGCGGATGAATATCAGCAGTCGTTGACGGATCCTGAGGGTTTCTGGCGCGATAAAGCGGAACAGATACCCTGGTTCAAACCGCCCGACCAGATACTTTCCAAGGACGAAAACGGCACCTGGCGCTGGTTCAGCGGTGGCCGGATGAATACTGCCTGGCTGGCGCTCGACCGGCACGTGGAAGCAGGTAACGGCGAGACGATTGCATTGATCTACGATTCGCCCGTTACCGGCAGAATCGAGCGGTACACCTTTGCACAGCTCACCGATTGGGTTGCCCGGGTTGCCGGCGGGTTAGTCAATCTTGGCGTATCGAAAGGTGACCGGGTTATCATCTATATGCCGATGGTGCCTGAAGCGGTCGTGTCGATGCTGGCATGCGCCAGACTCGGTGCCATTCATTCTGTGGTCTTTGGTGGCTTCGCAGCGCCAGAACTTGCAACCCGGATCGATGATGCGACCCCGAAAGTAATCTTGTGTGCATCCTGCGGCATCGAGTTTGCCAAGGTTATCGCGTACAAACCTCTAGTCGATGAAGCGATCGAGATCGCGAAT
>JAPUFN010000454.1 GCA_027293665.1 Gammaproteobacteria bacterium
GAGGACCCGTGGCACGGGCATCGTGGGCTACAACGTGCAATCAGCGGTTGAACCCGATAACCACTTGATCGTAGCGCATGAGGTCACCAACCAGTTCAACGATCACAGCCAATTATCCCCAATGGCCATTGCGGCCAAGCAAGCGATGGGGGTTGATAAGCTCGACGCGGTGGCCGACCGCGGCTACTTCAAGGGTGAAGAAGTGTTGGCCTGCGATAAAGCGGATATCGCGGCGTATGTGCCTCGCCCGAGGACATCGAATAACAAAGCCAAAGGCCTGTACGATAAAGCAGATTTTTGCTACATCGCACAAGACGATGAATATCAATGCCCCGCCGGTGAACGATTAACCAGACGCACAAACACCCACGACCGCGGAAGGTCAGTGGCTCGCTACTGGACATTGAACTGCGGCACCTGCGCATTGAAAACGAAGTGTACGACGGGCAAAGAACGTCGGGTCACTCGCTGGGAGCGCGAAGACGTTCTTGACGCGATGCGCGAGCGCCTTGACCGTCGTCCAGAGATGATGCGGTTGCGGCGGGACACAGTGGAACACCCCTTTGGCACGCTCAAACGCTGGATGGGTGCCGAACACTTCCTCACGAAAGGTTTGCACAACACCGGCACCGAGATGAGTTTGCAGGTGCTTGCCTACAACCTGAAGCGGGTCATGAACATTTTGGGTGTTGAAGGGCTCCTACGGGCGCTCTACGCGCTACCTATTGCGCTGTTTTTCGCTTCCAGGAGTCTCTACGGCGCACTACGCAGAATCACAAGGTCACTAGCCCATCAATCATCCGAGTACGAGTTCAACCTCGCGACGCGGCAGATGGATCTCGTTCAGCCGTAGCCGACTAAGTTACGGGGAGTCTTCTGCGTTTTTCCACGGTCTGTGCCCAAAGCCGACGGTCGGTCAAGTCAGATCGAGCTTCTCCTCGTGGGTAACGTTTTCCTTTAGCCAATCTTCAAACGTGCGTGTGCCGGGATATCGACGCATGGTCTCACGATAGATTGGGCTTCTCCCCGCAAATTCATGGAGGATCCGCGTCCATGGTTCTTCGTGATCAGGCGTCAAATTACCCAGCTTAACTTGCAAGATATGACTCTCCACACCACGGAGAAAGGAATAGAACCAGTAGATGAGCTTCGTATGTTCCAAAGGTGATAGCTCTTCGCCCGCGTTGGCTTTGGTCACAGCGTTTCCAAGTACGTCGTCCTGAGTAATTGCGATTAGGTTGCTCTGCTGCTCAGACGATACTTGGGCGAGTGCGTTGCCATTTACTGCTCCGGTGTTTTGGCGTACTTGAAATCCTACATAGATCAATGATGCGATCGAGGCGATAGCCCCGGTGGGGCTCGTTGTTGGTGATGTTCCAGAATGGTTCGGATGACTTCCGGGTCTGTCACATCGGCGATGAAGCGTAGCGTCCAACTGGCCAGACTCAATGCGGCGAAGAACCAAGCCGCACACAACGCCAGCATGAGCCCGCGGTCTACAGACAGAAGGTGCTTTTCTTCGACTGGTCGGCAGCGGATTTTCTTCCTGCGGCAATCCAGGTGCCGGCGAGGATCGAAAGCTGTGTTCGCTGTTGAGTGTTCTGTCGTAAGATTCAAGCCATGGAACTCCTGTTGATTCGACACGGACTGCCACGCCACGTGGACAACGCCGACGGTGCACCAGCAGACCCACCGCTCTCCGAGATCGGCTGCGTGCAGGCCGATCGCATGGCGACCTGGCTGCAACACGAAGCCATCGACCATCTCTACTCGAGCCCCATGGCCCGCGCCTACCAGACAGCGGAACCGCTGTCCCGCGCTCAGGGGCTCGGCATAGAAGTGCAGGACGGCGTCGCCGAGTTCGACCGGAGTGCGAGCGCCTATGTACCTGTGGAGAAGCTCAAGGAGATCGACTACGAACGCTGGCAGAACCTGATGAAGGGTGAGCTGGACGTGGATTTCGGCGCCTTCGCCGGAACCGTGATCGAGACGCTGGAGAAGATCGTAGTGGCACACCCTGGCAAGCGCGTGGCGGTGACCTGTCACGGCGGTGTGATCAACGTCTGGGCCGCCCACGTCATCGGTTTCGCGCCCCGCATGTTCTTCAACCCGGACTATACGAGCATCAACCGGTATCAGTGTGCGCGCAGCGGTGAACGGTCGGTGATCACCTTGAATGAGGCGGTGCATCTACGGGAGGTGCAGGGGTAGAAAGCCCCGACCGCACTCCCGATCGAACTTCTTCGGGGCGGTCGAGGATGGTCTGTTTAACGGGGCTATCAGCGACTTCGAAGAGTATCGAAATAGCGACGCTGGGCGCGAAAAAGTCTGTTGTGGTGGGTGATGGGTGTAGCTGCTTCAGGTTGGTGAGTCGCTTCTGCTGCTCCGGTGTTTTGGCGTACTTCATAGATCAATGATGCGACAACGGCGAACGCTGCAATGAACTCACCTAGCGCCCCTAACTCAATGATAGACAAACAGTCCTTCCTCACTTTTGACGAAGCTCAGATGGTAACGCCAACCAGATCGGTGGGCGACGGACCGTCATTGTCCGAAGCTTGTGACGCGCTTGCGTGAATGCGTTGCACAAGGATCCGACAGTTAAGGGCGCGAAGCCGTCATCCGATTGGGCAGGCACGGTGAGTATTTAGGCATCACCGAACGGCTCTTGATGGCCGAAAGCGGGCATCCGGAACCAACGCCAGGAGCGTCGATTTCGTCTGCTTTCGGGGGCATAGCGGCCAACCTTAGGAATAGCTTTCGATGCCTGCTTTGTGCCCTAACCGGACGGATTGTTGGTTCTGCCTCTGATCGCTGAGCGAA
>JAPUFN010000455.1 GCA_027293665.1 Gammaproteobacteria bacterium
AGCTAAGGGATTTGACTGCAGACATATATTCTCCTCAGGCTCTTGTGTTCAATCTCTAACAAGGGTCGGCTGTGTATGGCTAGACGTCGTCGTAGTCTAGAACCAGCTTGCTAGTAACCGGGCGTGACTGGCAGGCGAGTACGTAACCTTCGGCTACTTCCGAAGTTTCAAGTGCATAGTTTTCCTCCATGACAACTTCGCCTGCAATTACCTTGGTACGGCACGTAGAGCACACGCCAGCGCAACAGGAGTATGGAAGCTCGATGCCCGATGCGCCTGCAGCTTCCAGCAGCGTTTCGTCTCCCTGCGCCATCGTAAAAGTTCTGCGCCGTCCATCCATGATCACGGTAACCTCCGCGCTGCCTGCCGACACGCGCGTAGCTGGTACAGGGCGCTCACTATGGGCAACCGTGTCTACACTGAAGTGCTCTACATGGATCCGATCACTTTCCACACCCAAAGCGGTTAGCCCGGAGGTCACCTCCTCCATCATCGTTCCCGGACCACACAGAAAAAACGCGTAGGCCGTCTTCGGAGAAAAGAGTTTATCCGCAAAAGCGCCCAACTTAGCAGCGTCAATTCGCCCGTTGAAAAGTTCGCCGTCCTGGGGCTCACGACTCATGACGAAGTGCACTGCCAGTCTTTCCAGGTATCTATTCTTAAGGCCCAGCAGTTCCTCGAGAAACATCGCACGCGCCGCCGTCTGGTTGCCAAAAAACACGATAAAATGAGAGCCAGGTTCTTCCGCAAGAACACTCCTAACAAGTGATAGAACGGGCGTAATTCCACAACCGGATACAAACGCCACGTACTGACGCACCGCATGCTCTTCCAACGGGGTATGAAAACTACCGTTCGGTGGTAATACATCCACGTAGTCGCCAACGTGGAGAGACTCGGCAATGTAACGCGACATCGTGCCGTGTTCGTGCACCCGCACGCCGATCTCGAGCATGTGCGAACCCCCCGGGCTTACCAGCGAGTATGTGCGGCGCACCTCCCCTTCTTCAATTTCTGCACGCAGAACAATGTGTTGACCCGGAAGCGAAATGAAATCATCGCACAGCTCATTCGGTAGCGCGAAGCTCAACGCAACCGCGCCTTCCCCCGCAGGCTTCAAACTGCTGATTTCCAACGGGTGGAACTTCAACATGTCAGAAAGGTTTGAAGTAGTCGAACGGTTCGAGGCAGACGCAGCACCGATAAAGCGCTTTGCACGGAGTGGATCCAAATTCGCTGATGAGTTCTACAGCTTCATTTGCGCTTCCTTCACAACGAGGGCACACAGGGTTACCCACAGCTTCGGTTGTGCAATTTGGTGGCGCAATGCCATAGTCCTTGAGCTTCACCCTACCCGCTTCGCTTATCCAAGTACTGCTCCAGGGTGGCGACAGCACTTCGACTAGGTGCGCTTTGGGATAACCGTTAACGCTCAGGGCGTGACGTACGGAGTCACGAATAAAATCTGTCGCAGGACAACCCGAATAGGTTGGGGTAAGGCCAATTTCGGGTTCATCGTCAGTCGACCAGCGCACATGACGTACAATGCCGAGATCCACAATGCTCAAAACGGGAATTTCAGGATCCGCGACGGCGGAAAGAATCCGCCAGACACGCTGATCACGCGTCTCGACGTCGAGTAAACGGACGCGATCAACCATCGTTACCATGTTACGCCCGGGTAAGCGCGCTGCAGGTACTGCATGTCACTCAACAGGTGTCCGAGGTATTCGGTATGTTCGCCACGCTTGCCAAACCAGACATATGGCACATCATCTGGTCGGGTGAGCGTTGCCTCGTTGAGTATTTCGTCGATTCGGTGCAACCAACTACCGCGGAGTACGTTTAAGTTGGGTGCAACCCCAGCATTTTCAGCCAGCCTGTCGATTTCGTCAGGCGTAAATAACTCGGTGGTGAATTTCCACAGATCGTTCAGCGATGTTTGCACCCGTGTATGGCTCTCTTCAGTACCATCCCCCAGACGAACCAACCAGCCGCTGCTGTAGCGCAGGTGATAGCGGGTTTCCTTAACTGCTTTCGCGGCGATTTCCCGTAGCCGTTGATCCGTAGACGCATCAAACCAGGAAAGAAGCTCCAGTTGCCAGACGTCGATCAAAACCTGGCGAACGATGGTGCAGCCAAAATCTCCATTGGGTTGCTCTACAAGAGCAAGATTGCAGAAGTCATTTTGATCACGGAGATATGCCAACTGGTCCTCATCGCGCCCGGCCGCTTCAATCTCCCCTGCGTAACTCAACAGCATGCGCGCCTGACCGATGAGATCCAGCGAGATATTCGCGACACCGAGATCTTCCTCGAGCGCGGGTGCATGGCCCACCCATTCGCTGAGCCGCTGGCCGAGAATCAGGCTCGTGTCGGCTAATCGCAGTACGTAGCGGAAGCGTTCGGTTTGAGCGAAATCCACAGACACCGGCACGACCGAGGCACGGCTCATATGTTCTTCACCTCGTCCGGAATCTCGTAGAAGGTCGGGTGTCGATAGATCTTATCTTTGGCCGGCTCGAAGAACGCATCTGCATCATCGGGATCCGATGCGGTGATATCCGCCGAGCGAACCACCCAGAGGCTCACCCCCTCCATTCTCCGGGTATAAACGTCTCGTGCATGTTCGAGCGCCATCTTCGCATCAACCGCATGCAGGCTACCCACGTGTTTGTGTTCGAGGCCCGCACGCGCCCGAATGAAAACCTCGAACAGTGGCCAGTGCTGCCGTTCATCGCTCATAAGTTCTTGCTCTGCTTGGCGGCGTTTGCCAGTGCCGCCTCCCGCACCCAGGCACCGCTTTCGTGCGCGTCAATTCGTGCGCGGATACGCTCCTGGTTACACGGACCGTGCCCGGCGAGCACACGTTGAAATTCGTCCCAGTCAATTGGCCCGAAGTTGTAGTGTTCCGTTTCTTCATTCCACACAAGTGCGTCGTCAGGCACCTCGAGCCCAAGAAACTCCGCTTGCGGCACCGTCACATCGACGAATTTCTGGCGTAACTCATCGTTGGTAAACCGTTTGATCTTCCATCGCATGGATTGTCCGGTGTGTTTGGAGTTCGCATCATCAGGGCCAAACATCATGAGCGATGGCCACCACCAACGATCCAGCGCTTCCTGTGCCATACGTTTCTGAGCTGTGCTGCCTTCGCACAAACGGATCATGATTTCAAAGCCTTGCCGCTGGTGAAAACTTTCTTCCTTGCAGATCCGCACCATCGCCCGGGCATACGGACCGTACGAACAACGACAAAGCGGTATCTGATTCATGATTGCCGCACCATCAACCAACCAGCCGATTGCGCCTATATCCGCCCAGGAAGGTGTGGGGTAGTTGAATATGCTGGAGTATTTGGCCTGGCCTGTTAGCAATTGCTCGATCATCTGCTCGCGGGAGATGCCGAGTGTTTCCGCTGCGCTGTACAGATAAGCACCGTGCCCACCTTCGTCCTGCACCTTGGCGATAATCACACACTTGCGTTTGAGTGACGGTGCACGGCTGATCCAGTTGCCTTCCGGCAGCATGCCGACGATTTCGGAATGCGCATGCTGCGAGATCTGGCGGATGAGCGTCATCCGATAGGCTGCGGGCATCCAGTCTTTCGGCTCGATCTTCTCATCCGCATCAATTTTGGCCTGGAAGTGGGCTTCGAGCTCGGCGAGCTCCTCCTCGGGCAGATGCAGACTTTCGTCTCCAAGCGCATCCAAACCTTGTGTGTACACGAGTATCCCTATTTTAACTTATTGAAATACAACAGATAAAAAGCTTCGTTATTTAGCAAAAACGCGTTTTGCGTCAGAGATTCGCGTTTAATTTTCCGCATTTGAGAGTCTCCAAGAGACACTTTCAAACTATGCAGGCTTGCGGTGCTGTCGTCTATGCTCGAGCGGAGCTACCCGCAACTGTCCCGGTCTGAATTACTGCCGCATAGTATCGATGTTGTGGA
>JAPUFN010000456.1 GCA_027293665.1 Gammaproteobacteria bacterium
ATCCAGCAGCAGGAAGACGAAGAGCGCCATCAGATAAACGATGGAATAGCGGAACATCGCCAATGGTGCCCGCGGGTTGCGATTGCGCAGGAGCACGACCGCCCAGTACAGGAAACCGGAGCCCAGCGCGGTGGCTGCCGCGAGATAGAGGTACCCGGCCATGTCGATGGCAAACGGCAGCAGGGTAGAGATAAACAGGATGATCGTGTAGTAGAGGATGTGCAGCCGCGTGTACTGCTCACCATGAGTCACCGGTAGCATGGGAATGTCTACAGAGGCGTATTCATCCTTTCGATCGAGCGCCAGCGCCCAGAAGTGAGGCGGTGTCCAGGCAAAGATGATCAACACCAGCAGCAGGCCACCAGGCTCGATACTGTTGGTCACCGCTGTCCAGCCGAACAGAGGCGGGGCTGCGCCGAACAAGCCGCCAATAACGATATTCTGTGGCGTAGCCCGCTTGAGAAACATCGTGTAAAGCAGGCCGTAGCCAACCCAGGAAGCGAGATTCAACCAGGCAGTCAGCGGATTGACGCCGACAAAGAGAATGGCCATCCCCGCCACTCCAATGGCACCGGAAAAGAGCAGACCCTGGCTGAAACTGACCCGGCCAGTGGCTACCGGCCGCGATTTGGTCCGCGCCATGCGCGCATCGATTTCGGCATCCGCGATGTGGTTGATGACGGCAGCAGAACCAGCCACCAGGCCAATGCCCACCGTAGCCAGCAGCAGCACGTCCAGCGGCACCATGCCGTCAGTGGCCAGAAACATCCCGACGATGGCGCACAACAGCATGAGCAATACCACTCGCGGTTTGCACATCTCCAGATAGTCATGCCAGGTCGCCCGCGCGCGTTGCGCAATCTCCACTACTTCTACTTCGCCCATGTTGTTGCGTCGTCCACCCTCAGATTCACAATACCTGCCAACTGCGTACCTTAACCGCTTTGCCAATCGAGGCCGCGGCGGCACTCGCGCAGCGGCCAAGTGTAGCGAACTTCACCCCTACAATCACGCCTGAAGCGGCGCGCTGGCGTTGTTTCGGTCTGCAAAACGTGTCAGGCTTTTTTCCCTTTAACTTCTGCCGTGGTGAGATGCGAGTCGTTTGTTTACTGTTGCTTTCCGCCTGCTGGCTGGCGAACCCAGGGGCCCACGCGCATGGTGGCGTCGTCCTCGAAGACGACGTCTGCGTGCTCAAAATCGGCTTTCTGAAGGCGCATTTCACCGGCTACCAGCCGCGCTGGAGCGGCAATGAGGAGTTCTGCGAGGATATCCCGGTCGTTGGCAACAGCGTGTTCGTGATCGACTATCTGCACGACTTCCTGCGCGAAATGCGGGTGGACTTTCGCATCATCAACGACGTCAACAGCGTCGGCATTTTTGCCAGCTGGGACGATGTGCTGAGTGTCACTGATCTCGATGCAGCGACGGTATTCTATCTACCACCCGAGGTGCGCAACGACGGTGTGTTGACGGCAGAACACGAGTTTGAAGAAGCGGGCAACTACATCGGGGTGGTCACTGCCCACCACCCCACACAGGATAAATCGTATAACGCCGTGTTCGCGTTCGCCGTGGGAGATAGTGGCATTGGCTACGTGCCGCTATTCCTCGGTGCGTTCCTGCTCGCTCAGTTCATCTACTGGGTCGCCTCCGGTGGCCTCAAACGTTTCCTCGCCGCCCGCGCAACCGCCCGATGAGTCGGCGCGGCTGGATCGGCAGCATCGCGCTCGTCAGTGCGCTTGTGTGCTACCCGGCCGACTGGTATCCGAATTCGTGGCGAATCACTATTGCTCACTGGCTGGGCCCCGCCGGTTACCGCCCGTTGCCGCCCGCGGTTGTGATCAGCCCAGATGCGACTGCAACCGGCGCAGAAGCGGCAGAACCAGCCTGTCCACCGGATCCGGCAGCATGGCGTGAGGCAAAGGAAATCGAAGGCGTTGCGATCCGTCGATCACCGAACTGCGTCGCCGACGATCCATTCGCTGTCGCTGCTTTTGTTCGCGGCACCAACAACGTCTCGCTGCAAACGCTGCTGAAGAGCGGACTGACGCCCGATGCGGTCGTCAAGGGTCGCGATCTGGACGGCGATGGCGACCCTGATGAAATTCACATACGCCTGGAAGTGGTCGAGTTGAACGGTGGCTCCCCCGAAGCACAGCTGCCGGTGACACAATTTGCCATCGCCCCGGGTATCACGCCCGGATTCTGGGTGTTCGCGCCGAAAACCACCGGCATGGCGACGGAAAATTTCGAATCAAACAATGCGCGCGCCATTCTGCGGTTGCCCTCGCCCGCCATCCGCGTCGAACAGGGTGATCGGGTGCAGATAACGTTGGAAAACGCTCACTATCTGCCGCATACCATTCATTTTCACGGGGTTGATCATCCGTTTCTCGATGCCAATGGCGAGGGCAACGACGGGGTACCGATCACGAGCGAAAACCCCGTCCTCCCCGGCCGCGCCCGCACCTACGAGATGCAACCACGACAGCCGGGGACGATGTTCTATCACTGTCACGTACAACCGCACGTACATGTCATGATGGGACTGCAGGGCATGTTCATCGTCGAGGAGAACC
Source organism: Gammaproteobacteria bacterium (assembly GCA_027293665.1). GTDB lineage: Bacteria > Pseudomonadota > Gammaproteobacteria > Pseudomonadales > Azotimanducaceae > SZUA-309. The sequence goes on from JAPUFN010000456.1 coordinate 2,580, forward strand.
GCCCCGACAACTGGGTACAGACTCTGAACATCGGCGCTGGCCATGTCCGCGCGCCGTCTGTGGCGTCACGTGAATCGTTCGATCGCGAATACGACCTGCACTACCTGGATATCGATCTGGAGTTGAATCAGCTCATACAGCAGCACAACGACCCACGCGTGATCAATGAGTGGCTGCACCAGCGCTACAACGTCACTCAAGCGACCGCTGACATGTTCACGCTCAATGGCCGCTCGTTCCCCTACACTTTTCGAGAGTCACTCATCATTACCAGACCCGACGAACGCATCAAGCTGCGTATTGCCAATGGTGGAATGAATCCCGTTGCGCTGCACACCCACGGCCACAAGACGACTATCACTCACTACGACGGGGTCGAGGCACAACCCGCGGCCCGCATTACCCGGGATGTCGTCTGGATCGCAACGGCGCAGCGGTTGGATCTCGAGCTCGAAACGACCAACGACGGTCTGCATTCCTATGGCAGCGGGGTCTGGTTACTGCACGACCATCAAGGCAGAGGCATCACCAACGACGGCATTGGACCGGGCGGCAACGTGAGCGCAATCGTCTACGAGGAATACCTCGGCGAGGACGGCTGGCCAAAGACATTCGGTATGAAGTGGAACCGATTTTTCGACGAACGCTACTACCGCGGTGCAATGTCCGTCTTCGAGGACGAGCGCTTCGCACCCGTGGAAAGCGACGGCTGGCGATTGCTTCGACTCGTCGGTTTATTCGTCGCATTGGGTGTTATCGCGGGCATCGCGTTGTCGATGCTGCGGCAACGGCTGAAAACCAACCGGTGAAGTACCTGGCAGACACAGCCCCGATTCTGACACTGCTGATCTGCAGTTCGGTGCTCGCGGCTACGCCGACCGTAGTCGGATCACCCGCGACGGCGACACAGAGCCACCAGCATCACGCGGATCACCAAATGCAGTTTGATGCCAGCGGCATGGTCATGAACTCAAACAGCACTGAGCTGCCGCGAGGTTGTACCGCGATCAGCCGCGACTACACCTTCGAGATCTCAGCGGGCACCAAGTTTGCTGCCCGCTATCCAGGCACCACATATGCGATGAGCGAGCATGAATATACGGTCGATCCCTGCAGCCGAGTCACCGTAACATTCATTAATACTGACGAGGTGCGGCATCAATGGATGGTCCACGGGCTGCCAAGGTATCTCTATCCGCAGGGCATGTTTCACCTGGAGGCCGCCGGTGGTGCCACGCAGACGGGTACATTTATTGTGCCATCTGATGATCGCACCTATCTGGTCCACTGTGACATCACACAGCACATGGAAAAAGGCATGAAAGGCCAACTCGTCGTCGGCAGCGGCAGTGGCGACCTGTGGGCCGTGCCCGGAATCAGCGGCGCCTTCAACAACGACGACTACCCTGTCACATACGGTTTCCTGGTGTTGGCACTCGCCGTCACTGGGGGCATGCTGAGCACGCTATGGCTACTCTGGCGTTGAGATGCTCCAGACCAGCACTGGTAAAACTGGATAGCGGAAAATTATGAGCGAAGAAACTCAACCCAAAGAGATCCCGAAATCGAAACTACGCCGCATACTGCAAGCCGTCGGCGCGGTTGTGGTGACTCTCTTCGTACTGTGGTTTCTCTTCGGTATACCCGCCTATCTACTATTCGGGATGTTCTTCGAATAACCGTGGGATGCGGCTACGGCAGGGTTTCTCTGAGCAGCTTCGGAATTTTCTTCTGACCTTCGATTATCCAGTGCGGCGTCCCCTTCTCAGTGCCCGCAGCCTCGAGGCCGGCGTGAGAATCGACAATTCCTTGTAAAATGGACTCCTGCTCCGGTTCCAGATCGATGAAAAACACGTGTTTGCCTTCTTCCAACACCTTGTCGAATCGCTTGAAATGGGTGTTGCT
>JAPUFN010000457.1 GCA_027293665.1 Gammaproteobacteria bacterium
GGTGCCTATGTCGAGGACCGCCAGCGGGTGACCGCAGCAGTCGTCTCGCGCGCCGCCGACGAGGTATTGGGACGGCGACCCCGGATACGCACCTGGCTTGTGACCGCTGCAGTCTGTATCGGTCTGGCCGGCGTTGCCACAGCGTATTTTCTACCGGACTCCCTGCCGGGTTTCCAGGTCAATCCCGGGGCAGCCCCAGCCGCGAGCGCAGCCGCGGTAGCCACGGCCGGCCAGGACGCTGAACCACTGTCACAGGGGGTACCGGGCACGACACTACCGATGACCCGCAAGCCCACACCCACAGCCGGTGAAAAAGCCGCCGAGAGTCCGGCCGCCTCAGGTACACAATCTCGCGCAGGCAATTCGGACATCGTCATCACAAACGGTGACCTGATCATCGCACCACGCACCACAGCAGCTGCGCTCGCGCAGCTTAGCCCATCCGGCAGCGCAATCGCCCGTCCTGCCGGCACGACTTATGCCGCACAACGCCAGGCTTACGCGGCAGTCTTCGAGCGCTGGGGTGCGGACTATCTGCAGACACCTGATGCACTCATACCCTGTGATTTCGCACCGTCTGCGGGACTGCAATGCCTGACGAGACATGGCAGCTGGAGTGACATCCGGCAACTCAATTTACCGGTGATCCTCGAACTGTGGGATGACGAGACGGGTCCCTACTATGGAGCGCTGATTCGAGCGCAGGCAGATGCATTGACAATGCAGATTGGCGACACGCCCGTGGCAACCACACCGCGTGGCTTGCGCGATGCCTGGTACGGCAATTACGTCGTGCTCTGGCAAACGCCGCCCGGTTACCACGGCAGCCTCCGTCAGGGCGACCAGCACCAGACGGTCAGCTGGTTGCGACAGCAGCTGACCGCGCTCGAAGCGCAGCCACTGGCAACAAACGAGCCGGAGTTCTTCGGCGCTGGCCTGCATGACAGCGTGGTCGAGTTCCAGCAACAGGAGGGTCTGCTGACTGACGGTATCGTCGGACCAGCCACCTGGATTCGGCTTGCTGAACGACTCAATCTGCCTGCGCCGAAACTGGATTCGTGACGTGTCATATATTCTGGATGCGCTGAAAAAAACAGAAGCGGAAAACGATCCGGACGTGCGCGCATCTCTGGCGATAGATCGCGGGGAACGACGCCGCCAGCGAGTCGTTCAGGGATTCGTCACGGCCGCGCTGCTCATTAATGCAGTCGTATTGTTGTGGCTGTTCGTCCCGCGCGACAGCAGCACCGAGGCCGAGCTGACAACAGCAGCTCCAGCCGCGCTCCCACAAGCGCCTGCGGCTCAACAAGCGCCCGCCGTGCTACCGACTGAGACGGTTCAGGTCGGCCAGATCGAACCGGCCCCACTACGGCGACTCGCGCTCGCAGCACTGCCGGCAGCTGTCCGCCGAGAATTCCCGCAATTGGTATTTTCCACTCATGTCTATGCAGATGACCCAGCGCTGAGGGCCGTTGTCGTGAATGGCCAGCGGTTGACCGAAGGCAACAGCCTGGGTGGGCTTTATCTCAATGAAATTACCGAAAACGGCGTGGTTTTCGCAACCGGCGATTACCTGGTCGATATCGCGGTATTGGACGACTGGCAGAACTGAACGGTCAGCTCGCTTTCTTGTGCAGACTCTGCGCCGTCAGTTCATACGTGCGGCTGGCGATGAATATCTGCACCATGTCAGTATCCAGCATGCCCAGCTGAGCCTCCTCTTCGAGAATTTCCAGCGCGGTTGCTGCAGGCATTGCCTTCTTGTAGGGCCGGTCCATGGCCGTCAGGGCGTCGTAGATATCACAAACCGTCATCACCCGACTCGCCAGCGGTATCTGCTCACCAACGAGCCCATGGGGATAACCGCTGCCATCGAGTTTTTCGTGGTGAGCACTTGCGATTTCAGGCACCCGCGCCAACTCTGGCGGCCAGGGCAGGACGGCTAGAAATTCCCGTGTATGGGTAACGTGCGATTCTATTTCACGCCGCTCTTCAGGCGTCAGACTGCCGCGGCGAACTGACAGTGCGAGAAGATCGTCGTCGGTAATCAGGCCGTTGAGTGTCCCATCGTATTCCAGGTAATCGTATTCGCGAATTTTTTTCAGATGTTGATAGTTACCGTCTTCCAGCACATTAGGTATATTTGCACTGCTGATCAGCTGAAAGAAGTCATCAAGCGTGCTGATCTCCTCTGCGAGTTCACGATGCACCCGGCGGCGTCCAACGTCGATGTCGTTTACACCTCTATGGAGCATCTCAAGCTCCTGTTCAACCGCACGGCGTCGCAACCGTTCTTTCTGCAATTCCATACGATAGTGAATCATCTCCAGACGATCGTCTGACAGCTTGTTGGCTTTAGTCAAAACATTTTCGCGCACGCCCACCTTGCCAAAGTCATGCAGGAGCGCTGCGTATCTGACTTCCTTGATGAGCTCATCGTTCAGCTGCAAGTCCGAAAATCTGGGCACGTCGGAACGTGGCAAAGCTTCCAGCAGAGCAACCGTCGTTTCAGCCACCCGAACGGAGTGGCCACTGGTGGACGGATCACGTTGCTCGATGGTTTTCACCGAAGCCTGCACGAAGCTTTCAAACAGCGTATTGATATCCCGTATGAGAATGTTTTTCTGGATGGATACCGCCGCCTGACTGGCGACAGCTCGCAGAAGTTCGGCAATCTCTTCACCAAAAGCAATAGCTTCCCCGGTAGCCGGATCGAATCGGTTGATAAATTGCAGTACGCCGACGACGCGGCCGCGATGATCACGCATGGGCAGCACCAGCATCGATCGGGTCCGGTAGTCCATCTCTTCATCGAAGCTGCGGTTGAACTGGTAAGGGGCACCCGCCGGCAGATCGTAGACATCGGGTATATCAAGTTCTGTCCCGGAAACTGCAACGTAACCGGCCACCGACGTGGAAGTGATTGGCAGTCGCTTTTCCATGAACGGTATATCCACCGAATCGTTTTGAGCCAGCTTGAAGACGAGTGCGGTTTCATCATCACTCTCATCAAGAAGGTAGAGCGATCCGGCATCGCAACCAGCCAGCCGGCGCGCCTCGAGCAGAATCGTCTGCAGGAGATCGTCGAATTCCATCTGTGTGGATAGCGACAAAGCAATTTCCGAGAGCTGCGCCATGCGCTTTCTGCGCAAGCCGACCTCCCGATACAGCGCTCCGACCTTGAGATTGCGCTCCCATTGCGTCTCTGCGTGCGCAAACAATTGTTGGATCATTTGATTTTCAGGCTGTTGCACGATTGGCAAATCGACACCGGCAACGGACTGTGCGGCAACCAACAGCGCATGCGGAAAGCGTCGGCGTAACCCCTCAACCTCACCATCGAGCACGTATACGAGCGCAACTGACGCGTCTACCTCATATTCTGAGTCCACACAGGCATACTGCGACTGCCACTTTTTGCCAGCCGCCACGGCGCACAACGCATTGTGAAGCGCGTCACTGCGAGGAGGAGAGGGTCTGGTTCCGGCAGTGCAGAACGCTGGCTCCCAGCCGGTGTCAGCCATCGGCGGCGTTTCCTGTTAGTAGGTGCAGGTGCCAGTATGCCGCCTTGCGCACAAAGCAATATGGACGGTTATCACACGTTCAGTGTGAAGGGGTTCTAGCAGTGCGTTGAAAAAGCGTGCTGTGTGCGTTTTTTCCGCCTTCGGCCAGCCCTAGAGCGTGGGATTCGCCAACGTATCCAGGCGCCGTTCCATGCGGGACAGGCGTGAATTCAACGTCACGCGATAGCCGTCCATCGACGCGACAGCCTGCTCATTGTCCGATACTCGATTGACCAGACCAGCCTGCAGGCTCGCAACGATCTGTTGTGCAGCGTTGGCTTTGTCAACCAGATCCCGCTGTGCAGAGTGAATCTGCTGGAGCTGCAACTCCACACTGGTCAGCTGATCGATGATTTCCTGCTGCTGCCGGAATGCCGACTCATGCCGGCCGACCGAGGCATTCATCTCAGTATTACTCGCCTGCACGGAGGCGAGTGTCTGTGCCTGTTTCTTGAGGCCGGCTTCATTGTCTTTTATCCACTTGCGATTGCGTTCGTTGGCGATAGTCCAGAGCTTACGAATCTCCGTCTCCCAGAAACCGATCTGTTCCCTGGTGTTCTGACCCGTATTAGTCATTTCCTCATCCGTGATGCGCAGCCGGTCTTCGAGCACCGCAATGCGATTCTGCGCCGTGGCCATATCCTGCGCTTCTTTCGTGAGCATTTGATGCTGATTCGCGATGAACCAACCCGCCATCACGAGACCCGCTACGAGGACGGCCAGAATCAGGTTGATGCCGATCATTCGCGGCCCGCTGTCACCACCGCTCGACCGCCGGCGGCCCGTGCGCCGGTAACCGGCGGCATCATCGGGGCTTGCGGAAATCGACGGTGTGGTGGGACGATCGGCCATGGGGGTACCTTCTGCAGAACGGGTTGCTGGGCGCGAGCGGATTATATGCCGCATTTTCAACAAATACAGACTCGACCAACACGGATGCAGCGAACCCGACGGCCGGTGGCAGCGGATACTTCACTGCGATCTTATTGGTACCGGCCGGATTTCAGCGGCGGTAAGTCAGCGCACTGCTAGAGCACTTCCACGACCGCCCACAGCACGATCCACAGAGCAAATCCTGAGATGATCACACCTTTGACGCTCGCCATCGGACCAGGCTTGCCGAATATCGAGTTCAATTCCAGAACGGCGATGATGGCCAGCGAAACTGCCAGCGCCGTCGTATTGCCGTTGAGGCCACCGTGTGCGTAATGCGCGCTCGATCCCATAAAAAACAGCATCGGGATGGAGAAGAGTGTGTTTGTGCGTGACGCGAGCGCCGCTTTGGGTGCTGCCGCTGCCGCTTCCGCCAGCGCCTCACCACCGGATTTCACCTGTTCATTGGATGAAATCAGAATGCGTTGATTCGGCCAGATAATCAGCCAGACGTTGAGGAACATCAATGTACCGAGCACAGCGCCCACCGTGATGTCGAGGGTAACGCCGGCGCCACGTATGCCGAGCATCACAAGTCCTGTCAGCAGCGTGAACATTGCACCCCAGCGGAACCACCACAGAGCCCGCGGCACGAGTTTGACGAACGCATCCGTGCGCGCTTCTGCGTCGGCTTCCTTGAAATACTCGGTTTGCACGAAGTTGAAGTAGTAGAGCAATCCGATCCAGGTGATACCGGCCAGATAGTGGCCCCAGCGGGCCAGGTAATCGATGAGTGCTTCACCCATTTACGTCTCCCCTATGGACTGATTATTGTAAATTTCGCTGATGGTCCGGCGCAGAATATAGCACCGCAAAATCCTCGCGTCGAAACGGCGCCGTAAAACAGTTTGTCATATTTCGACACCCGGCAGGTAAAAAAAACCCCGCGGCAAAGCGCGGGGTTTTTCAGTTCGCATGGCATGCGCAATTTACATCATGCCGCCCATGCCGCCCATGTCAGGCATGCCACCAGGCATGCCACCACCGGCATTTTCTTCCGGGGCGTCTGCCACCATGGCTTCCGTGGTGATCATCAGACCCGCAACTGACGCAGCAGCCTGCAGCGCGGTACGGGTGACCTTGGCTGGATCGAGAATTCCCATCTCCAGCATGTCGCCGTACTCACCAGTTGCAGCGTTGTAGCCGTTATTGCCGTCGAGCGCGGCAACTTTGTCCAGCACAACCGCACCTTCAGCACCCGCGTTGACGGCTATCTGTCGCAGTGGTGACGTCATCGCGCGTTGCGCAATCGCAATTCCCACGTTCTGATCTTCGTTGTCACCCTTCAAATCATCGAGCGCACTCAGTGCCCGTATCAGAGCAACACCGCCACCAGCGACGACGCCTTCTTCAACCGCAGCGCGGGTCGAATTCAAAGCATCCTCAACGCGCGCCTTCTTCTCTTTCATCTCTATTTCAGTGGGGGCGCCGACCTTCAGCACGGCCACGCCGCCGGCGAGTTTCGCCAGGCGTTCCTGCAGCTTCTCGCGATCGTAGTCGGAGCTGGTATCTTCGATTTCGGCGCGGATCTGCTTGATGCGACCTTCGATGTCGGCTTT